>JAKLHB010000557.1 GCA_022710345.1 Planctomycetota bacterium | reverse complement strand
TCGCTGAAGTTGAAATCCTCCACAATGAACAAAGGCTCAGAAGCCTGGTAGAGCTACTGCAATATACAGGTTCCAGTGTACAAGCTTTTCTTGATTTTGCCCTTGAAAAATCCTTGGAACTCACACAAAGTAAATTAGGATGCATTTGTTTCTACCAAGAAGATTCAAAGCAATTGACTCCAAAAACATGCAAAAAACGGGCAGAAGACGGCCAAAGTTTTGAATCTTTTCAATGCCCTGCTATGGATGCGATGAATGTATGGAAAGAAGCCATACGCCAACGCATGCCAATTATCATCAATCAGTTAAATGAGCTACAGACATTTCCTAATATTTTTTGTGAACTTCAAGAAGAAAATTGTAGATTTATGAGTGTCCCAGTTTTTAATACTGGGCATATTGTTGCAGTGGTCGGTGTGGCTCATAAGCAAATCAATTATACAGATACGGATGTTTTGCAACTCACGCTGTTGATGGATGCTGTTTGGAAGATGACTGAAAAAAAGTATGCTGAAGAAGAGCGAGAACGTTTACAATCCCAACTGCTGCAAGCTCAAAAAATGGAGGCTATTGGGCGTTTAGCAGGTGGCATTGCTCATGACTTCAATAACATGCTAGGTGTTATTCTTGGACATGCAGAATTAGCACTATCCCAATCCGATATTCCTACAACATTTCGAGAAAATTTTGAAGAGATTGAAAAAGCTGCTCGACGTTCTGCTGCTCTCACCCGCCAATTATTGGCATTTGCTAGAAAGCAACCGATTTCATTAAAAGTACTCGATCTAAATGATCTAGTGGAAAGCATGCTCAAGATGCTGCGACGATTGATTGGAGAAGATCTAAATTTAGCTTGGATACCCGGACCGAACTTATGGAAAATAAAGGCTGATCCTAGCCAGATTGATCAAATTTTGGCCAACCTTTGTGTGAATGCCCGGGATGCGATCACAGGCATTGGCCAGGTTACTATTGAAACAGACAACGTAACCTTTGATGCAACATATTGTGCAAACCATGCTGGAGTCATGCCAGGCCAATATGTTTTGCTTGCAGTGAGTGATAACGGTTGTGGTATGGATCAAAAAACACTCGCATGCATTTTTGAGCCATTTTTTACGACAAAAAGCGTGGGACATGGCACTGGTCTGGGCCTCCCCACTGTGTATGGTATTGTAAAGCAACATCAAGGAATTATCAACGTATATAGCGAACCAGGCAAAGGAACAACCATCAAAATTTATTTCCCTCGGCTTGCAGAAGAAATCGAGGGCGAAAAAAGAAGCAATACAGCGGCTGTGGCACAGCCTTCAGCGGCTACGGTACTTCTTGTGGAGGACGAAGCAGCAATTTTAAACCTTGGCAAAATTATGCTTGAAAAACTTGGATATACAGTTCTTGTTGCAAATACTCCACATAAAGCCTTAGAATTAGTGAATGCTTCTTCCAATTCTATCCACTTACTCATCACAGATGTGGTTATGCCAGAAATGAATGGCCAAGATCTAGCCAACCAAATTAAAGCAAAGAAGCCTGGGCTGAAATGTTTGTTTATGTCTGGCTATACAGCTAATGTAATTGCTAACCATGGCATTTTAGAACAAGGAGTATATTTTATTCAGAAACCTTTTTCTATGAAAGAATTGGGATTGTGCATTCAAGAAATACTGCAATTAACCAATCTTGTGTAGAACTCTCGTATAAGATTGCACTGCAGCAAAGTTCTTTGCCGCGAAGCGGTTTGGGAATAGAGCCTGGGATTTCTAACCGGTTTCTAACCCCAGGTTATGTCAGCTCTTATCGTGTCCTGAAGGGACACAGGAAAAC
>JAKLHB010000556.1 GCA_022710345.1 Planctomycetota bacterium | reverse complement strand
AAACACTTGCATTTCGAAATTTTGATCTCATGCACGTGCCATCCTATTTTTGGCTGGTTACGGAAACGTCTGGTTATTATTTCAAAAATAGTTAAGTAAATAGCTGCTTTATACTTGATAACCACCAATGAATTCTCGAATGAGATTATAACTTGGGATTGCCTTTACTTCTTCGTCTGAAGGCTGGGCGACTAAGTCTAGCAATCGTTTTACTCGGCTGCCGCGACGATAAACATCCATGCGGCCATGTTCTTTGTACTGCTGGAGCACAGCATCAGCAAATGGAGATTGGCAATGGGTCATGAGATAATGCTTGAGCGTAGGGAGTTCATACAATAGGCTGCCATTTACAATCACATCCGCGGTGCAATAGAACGGAATAATGCCCTTGAATTCACCTTTGCGAACAGTAGCCCAATGCTCTAAAGTATACTGCACAGAATAGCCACGATCTCGGACATCTCTGCACATCCTTCGCAATACCCGAATATCGCTGAATTTGATGGGAACATCAGGCTCTTGATCTATGCCAGGGTATGTTTCGATATAAACCTTAAATTTGCAACTATCATCTATGGCAGAAGTTGTGGGTGGGTATAGGCCATGCAAGCAATCCAAAAGCAAAATTTCATCTTTTCCCAATTGAAAAGGTTCTGGACTTTCGCTTCTGCAGCCAGTTTTAAAATCATACAATGGAGGATATACGATTTGGCCTGCCATGAGCTTCTCTAAATCTTCATTCAACCTTTGCAAATCAATGGATTCAGGCAGCTCATAATCCATGTCGCCAAACCAATCTCTTGGATATTCAGCAGTGGGGAAGAAATAATTATCCACGGCTAACATTTTGAATTGATAGCCTTTGGCGCTAAGGTAATTGCACAATTTTTTCGTTGTGGTTGTTTTGCCTGATGAAGAAGGCCCTGCAATAATCATCACACGCAATTTTACTTTTTGAGATTTTTTCTCAAATTTAAGCACAGCTTTTTCCAACTCTTTTTCATACCGCTCGCTATCTAATTGAACCAACTCTAAAAAATGCCCTTCTTTGATCTGCCGGTTCAAGCCAACAATATATTGCAAACCCTGCTTGAGACAAAATTTTTTGCGCAACTCAATCACATCCTTAGGATAACCATTTCTGGCAAAATCTTGCTCTCTCAGCCATCCCATACGAATGGCACGCTTTCCTTCTCGATAAATGCTATAGGACGAAGAAACACTGACAAAACCTCGATCTTGGAGCACATCAATCACTACATCATGGATTTCTTCTAATGTGGGAGCCATATTGGGAGAACGATATTGCCTTTGCATATTGAGGCATAAAATTACATCTTCTGTTAAAGCTTGTGCAATGGCTTGTTCTGTATCATCTTTGAATCGAATATATACAGAATCCGGATCAATGTTTCTTTTTAATCCACCCACTTCTTCTGCAGCTTGCAAAATCGCACTTGCAATTTTGTCCTTGTTGAAATCCATTAAAAAACCTTTTTTATTGTTCTTCACTTTGCCAATTCTGTTTTCAATTGCCATCTACATTTCCTTTCAAAAAGTCAATCTAAGTGCTTGAGCAACAATCAAGCTTATTCTACATTGTACCAAAAAATTCAGAAATCAACAAAAAAAAGAAAATTTTCAACGCATTATCTTAAAATATCTTAAAAACATGGCAAAGTAGGCTGCTTTTTTTAGCCCAAAAAAAAAGCAAAGTTGCTCAGCAACTTTGCTTTGTTGTGTGGGCGAGACGGGACTTGAACCCGTACAGTTTATACAACCATTGGATTTTAAGTCCAACGCGTCTACCAGTTCCGCCACTCACCCGATAGTAT
>JAKLHB010000555.1 GCA_022710345.1 Planctomycetota bacterium | reverse complement strand
AAACCCCAGGCTTTATTCCCAAACCGCTTCGCGGCAAAAAACTTTGCTGCAGTGCAATCTTATACGAGAGTTCTCTGTTGTGGGTATTTTATCTATTGGCCAAAGGCCTTGCTTTCTCGTTTGTATTTTTCATTGATGGTTTCAATGATGATGTTTGTGATATCGTTTTCTTTTTGCCAATATAGCACATCGCGTGTGTAAATTTGCATGTATAAGGCTTCTACAGATTGAGAACCAAAAAAGTCTGCATCTGAAACCCTGACAATCATAAAGAAGCCATTGGCACGTGCATAGTTCTCAATTTCTTCTGCAACTTCATGATATACGTTTTCCAATTCTGTTTTATGGCGTTGGTTCAGAAAATGATTGGCTTTCTCTTCTCTGTTTTTGATGTCAAACATGAGTTCAGCCAATTTTTTCTCTTTTTGAAGTCGCACTTTGCTCCCTGCTTTATACAAAGGGATTTCTTCTTGCAACTGTTTTGCTTCTTCTTTAAGTCCTTTAATTTTTGCAAGTTCCATCTCAGTTTCTTGCCGAACTGCATCTTGAAGTTGCTTGACTTTTTGATAATCACGGAAGATTTTCTTTAGATCAACAAAGCCAATTTTTACCAATGTTGGCGTAGCAGGTTGCACAGGCTGTTGTGCCCAAGTTGGGCTGAGTAAAATAGCAATGCAAGCAATTACGAAAAAACGAAAAAACATGATGTTCAAACTCCTTTTATCAAAGAAAAAATTGAGTTCTTAGCCAATGTTTTGGCTAGATGAAACAGGGATTTGGTTTTTAGCTGGTGGCAATGGCTCTTTATTCTTTTCGATATATTGAAGTAACATAGCCCGAAATTCATTGCCTTCCAATGTCTCTCGCTCTAAAACAATTTCTACGATTTGTGTTAAGGTTTGTTTGTGGGTTTCTAAAATTTGCTTGGTTTTTTCATAGCATTCAAGCACGGTTTGGCGGACTTCATTGTCAATTTCATCCATTGTACTGCCGCCAAAGTAACTTTTTCGATCAAAATTTCGGCCTAAAAACACATATCCCTCTTCTCGCTCGAATGCCATAGGCCCCATTTTTTTACTCATTCCATAGCGTGCTACAAGCGATCTGGCAATGTCAGTAACATGTTCAAAATCATTTTGAGCACCTGTGGAGATTTGCTTTAGGCCAATCTCCTCTGCAACACGACCGCCTAGAAGCACACAGATCCTTGCGAGCAGTTCTTCACGAGTCAAATTATACTTATCTTCCTCAGGCAAGGACAACGTATAGCCCAAGGCAGAACCACGTGGGATAATGGTTAACTTATGCACCAAATCTGCATCCAGATGCAGCTCGGCTACCATGGCATGGCCCACTTCATGGTAGGCTGTGATCCGTTTTTCTTTAGCAGAAATCATCCGGCTTTTGCGTTCCGGGCCTGCAATGACGCGCTCCACAGCTTCAGAAATATCAGCAGGTTCAATTTGTTTTTTGCCTCTGCGAGCCGCCAACAGTGCTGCCTCATTCATAATGTTAGCAAGATCAGCACCAGAAAATCCAGGCGTACGCTGTGCCAGTTGTTTGAGGTCAATCTCTGTGCTCAAGGGCTTATTTTTGGCATGAATCTTAAGAATTTGCTCGCGTCCTTTAATATCTGGACGGTCAATCACAATCCTGCGATCAAATCGGCCAGGTCGAAGTAGGGCTGGGTCTAAAATATCAGGTCGGTTGGTTGCGGCTAACACAATGATCCCTTTGTTTGTTTCAAAGCCATCCATCTCGGCTAACAATTGATTCAAAGTTTGCTCGCGTTCATCATGTCCACCACCGAGGCCTGCCCCGCGATGTCTTCCCACAG
>JAKLHB010000554.1 GCA_022710345.1 Planctomycetota bacterium | reverse complement strand
TGGGGATAAAGCCTGGGGTTTCTAACCGGTTTCTAACCCCACGTGTAGATGTGTCTTTCAGTGCCCTGAAGGGGCACCGGAAACTTCCTATAGCTCGAATCCTCATGTCTGTAGCGACAGAGAATCGCCGTACATAAACTTTTGAAATGGTGCAGCACTGTAGAGACGATCGGCTAGTCGCTTTCATGCGCATTGCATTGTGTTATCCCTGCTAACATAATGTTATGCTGGCTCAAATTTTTGAAAGGTTAGTAGCTATGAAAGTGTTATTATTTTTGATGTTGGTATTGTTTTGCTATGTGACGATGGCTGCGTGTCAGGATGGAAAAGTCACAGGTGTAGTGAAGAAAAAATTGACATTGGATGATGTGTTGTCTTTAAAAAGCATTGATGAAAAAACAGAAGACGAAATTTGGGACCAGATCGTGCGGTGTGGAGCAGATATAGCGGACACGAAAGCAAGCTACCAACAGTTGCGTGCAGAAGGGTTTAGCTTTAGTTTTGTCAAAAAGCTGCAAGGCTTTTTAAGGAAGTCAGCAGAATGGAAGCCATTACCCAGGCAAGTGCTGGAGGAAGCTGAAAAAGAGCGATTGCCAGAGCCAATGGCAGGAGCAGAGATGAGCTGGGCAGTGATTCTAGGAATCAATGACTATCGCTACAATGCGCCTGGGTTGCAGGATTTGCAATTTGCAGTGAATGATGCCCACGCATTTGCGAAGTATCTTTTGGGACTTGGGGTGAGTCAGGAGAGGATCTATCTCTTGACGAATGAAGACGCAACCAAGGAAAAACTGTCGAATGTGCTGGCAGAGCTCAAGAAAATGATGAGTGAAAAGAGCACGCTGTATCTGTATTTCTCTGGACATGGAGCCATGCACAAAGGCAAAGGTTTTTTTATCATGAACGAGACCATGTGCACAGAAGAAGACCTGCCGAAAACTGGCTATCCCATGAAACTGTTGAAAGAAGAATTGAGCAAGCTACCCGCGAGAAAGTTGCTGGTTTTTCTGGATGCGTGCCATAGCGCAGGAGCGCGGGCAGTGGGCAGCATAACGCATTTCAATCCCAAGATAGCGAGCCTGGCTAGGCGAGAAGAATCAGAGACCCCAGACGAAACAGCAGAAAGCTTCATGCCCCAGCAGGACATCGCAATGCTCGCCTCATCCCAAGCCAACCAAATTTCCCTGGAACGCGATGGGAATGGCATATTTACCTCGTGCCTGTTGGAGGGCTTGAAAGGAAAAGCTGACGAAAACCAAGATAAACGAGTGACCATGGATGAAGCATACCGTTACTTGGTGGCCAAAATAAAAACCCAATTGCCTAGCGTGGATTTTAGCCCAAGTTGGGACCAGGGATTTGGGATGCCGTGTAGAGTGGTGCAATCTGGATCAACATCGGGGCAATCCGGCTCAGATTTGCAGCCAGGCATTCTAGACGAACCACCACGGCCGCCAGAAATTCAATGGACCCTGAAGACTGCGCAAATCCAGGACATGGCCAAGAAAGCGCGCACTACCTTTGAGTTAGGAGAGGCAGTGTATGCAAAAGTGACATGGACTACGCAAAAAGTGCCCAGCAATGCCAGGGATGAGCTGAGCGTGCGAGGATCTGGAATCAAGTCATTGACCAAGGTGATCTCCAGATCCAAAGCCGGGAATTGGGTCTATCTGATGCCGATTGAATTACTGGAAAAGAATGCCGGCGATTATACAGTGGAGGTCGAGCTCAAAGTCGGAGGTGTGAGCCAGAAAAAAAGGCTCACCTTTACCATGACAGATCCAGGCATCAAGCCCGAAAATATCAAAATCACCATCATGGGAAATGCGAGCCTGCAGGAAC
>JAKLHB010000553.1 GCA_022710345.1 Planctomycetota bacterium | reverse complement strand
AAATCGTTCTGTGCTTGAAAAAGCCATTATTCAAGGCGCAGGGACCCAGGACTTTTTTGGCATTGCATACGGCCAACATGAAGGAAAATTTGATGGATTCAGACTTGGGGATTGTCATGTTCAATTGGATGATTCCCTGCTCTTGATCGAGCCACAGACAGCGCAGCAATATCAAGCATCCCAGGCCAGCACTGCTCTAGGCCAAATGTTGGTGAACTGCGGGCTGCCAGTGCCGTATGCCACTGCGCCCAAATCTCTCGAAATCCAAGGCCCATTGCTACCTCGCGAAGCTCCGAAATCGCACGTATTCATTGGCACCGTTGATGTTCCAGCAGCCAGTGCCAAGATGCGGCTCATGCAAATCGCAGATGAGATCATCAGCCACCTTGCTAGTGATTCCCAGGCCACAATCAGAATCAGCCTTGAAATCCATGCCCATTTTCCTCAAGGTGTTTCTGACCAAACCAAACGCGCTGTTTCTGAAAATGCAACCACCCTGGGATTCAAAAACAATACATGGGAAACAGACAAACCCACTTTTGATACAAAAAGATAAGACGTGGCTATTCAATACGGAAAATTCTATGAAATACACTGATTTTGAGAAATTTTTAAGTGGCTCTAAAATTAGCCACTTGTATTTGCTGATTGGCACAGAGCAATTCTTGAAGCATGAAGCCCTGGCAGCCATCAAAAAACACCTTGGCAAGCCTGACCAGGTCTTTTTCAAAGAATACAATGGAGATGCACTTGAAGTAGAGAAATTCTGGGATGATGTGTATTCCCAGCCATTGTTTGAAGATCGCAACTTGATCATCCTGCACACAGCAGATGCTGTGTTTCCCAAAAGAAGCGGTGCACGTAAAAAAACAGCAGACGACGATGCCCCAGAGTCAAGCGCAGAAGATCAGCCAGAAGTGAACGAAAAGCCTACTAAAAATGTGTTCCAACAAAGGCTCGAAGAATACTTAGGCAAACCACCGCCCTATTCTAGCATAGTATTAGAAATGGAAAAAGCTTTGCCAAAAAAGGTGAGCGATTTAGCCAAAGATGCTGTGCTTGTGGAATGCAATGAACTACGAGCAGATTCATGGACAAAAGGCAGACCTAGCGAAGTCATGCAATGGGTGAGCAAACGAATAGTACAATATCATAAAAAAATCTCTGCTCCAGCACTAGCCTTGTTGGTGGATTACATTGGCAGCAATCTCATGGATTTGGATGCCCAATTGCAAAAATTAGCTACATATTTAGGCAGCCGCGAAACCATTGAGGAAGCCGATATTGAAGCCATGGTGCCTGCAAGCCGGAAAATGAATATGTTTGCGTTCCTCGATGCTGTTTGGGATGGTGATAAAGCCAAAGCCACCCAAATGCTTTATCAGATGTTTGATCGCGGGATCGAGGCAGAAGGCCGGCTTTTGATGAAAAGCAAAGAAATTGCCCAACAAGTCATTTATCTTAGCCGTGTCAAATTGGTACAGCTCTGGAAATCCTCTGTTACCAAAGATCTCAGCGTTCATCCATTTATCCAAAGTCGGATTGCAGCCCAAGCCAGCGCCTTCACACCCCAACATCTTGCAATGATCTGGAGAGAACTTCTCACCGCAGACTTGGAAGTCAAACGCTCTGACCTCAATAGCGCCGAATCCCAAGTCGCTATCCAAAAATGGATGCAAGTGATTTGGCAATACAGGAAAAAAACATTTTCATAAAAATTCGACTGTCGTTCGTATTACCGCGCTTCTCAATCGGATTCAATACGATATCCGGCATGAGTAAACCAATCTGGGCAGTATAGCAATTTTTATATTGAATTCAATCGGGAAGCGCAGTAATTGGGCATTAT
>JAKLHB010000552.1 GCA_022710345.1 Planctomycetota bacterium | reverse complement strand
CTTGCCGTGCAGGAAGCAAAACGCTCTGGTGCTTTGGA
Organism: Planctomycetota bacterium; assembly: GCA_022710345.1. Lineage (GTDB taxonomy): Bacteria > Planctomycetota > Uabimicrobiia > Uabimicrobiales > JABWCH01 > JAKLHB01. Next base: position 1,826 of record JAKLHB010000552.1, on the reverse strand, counting down.
GATGACGAGGCACAGTTGGAAGAATACGCATGGTATGCTGAAAATTCAGGCCGTCAAACCCATCCCGTAGCACAAAAAAAGCCGAATGCGTATGGATTGTATGACATGCACGGCAATCTTTGGGAATTGTGTTGGGACTGGAAAGAGACGTACCCTAGTAATAGTGTAACGGATCCGGTTGGGCCTAGACATGGTTCGTATCGCATCGAGCGGGGCGGTAGCTGGGATACCTGTGCTTCGGTCTGCCGCTCTACGCTCCGCCACTTCACATCCCCGGGTGACCTGACCAGCACTGCGGGGTTTCGGGTTTGTGGTGTCTATCCGAAAAGTCAAGTAATTGATAAATAAATGGTTATGATAATTTTGTTCGCGTAACAGTTATGCGTACTGTTACGCGAAAGTGGCACCGAGCACCACAACTCAATTGGTATTTTATTTTGCACAAAAAAAGAATCATGTTAGTCATGGAAGGCTCTCGCCCCCATGCTAACCCAAACCGTACAGGCCACTTTCATGGCATGCGGCTTTCCAATACTCACCTAACGTGAATTTCCATTCATCCATGACAACCGACCATGACCACTTGCCTCCATGTCTTTGTATATGGCATCGGTCGCACACGCTTCTCAGGAATTGACTTTTGTCTGATCGCAACGCAATGCCCAAGATCAACCGTGAAGCATTGTTCGGATTCACATTCCGCGTACCAAAAAAACAAGCACAGATTCGTATTGCCCGACTTCTCCTAAATCTGCGTTCCAGGGCGGATGAATTACTGCAAATACAGCGTAGAGGATGACCTGGTTAAATTCCAATCCGCCATCCTTGCCAAAGCCTTTCGTAGACAACTGTAAGAATGCTGACATTTTCATAGAGGAGTTACACTATGCCAGAATCCATGATTCGAGATAAGTTGATCAAAGAGATAGAGCTTTTCCCTGACGAAAAACTCTCAGAACTATATGACTTTGTCCATTATTTCCGCTTGGGATTTCAGAAAGCCACAAGCAATCCGGTTGACGAGATCATGAAGTTTGCCGGTTGTTGGGAAGATATGCCAGAAGAAGAGTTTCAAGAGTTTTCCGAAGAAATAGTAGAAAGAAGACAAAAGGCATTCAGCAGGAGAAGAAAGAGTGAAAGCGACCTTGATTGATACCGACATCTTGTCTTTGTTTTTCAAGAGAAACTCACAGGTTGTCGCTAATTTTTCAAAACTATTTGCTGTCCTACGGCAAAATCAATATCAGCATCATCACTTACTATGAAATTCTAAGCGGACTTAAACATAAGAACGCCCAGAAACGGATGGAATCTTTTGTAGATTTTTGCCAGAAAGCAGCTATCTTGCCATTGACTATAGATGCCGTCAACATCTCTGCTGAAATTTATGCCCAAACGAGAAAAGACGGGCATCCTATAGATGATATTGATCTTCTTATAGCTGGCATAGCAATCTCCAACCATTTGGTCTTATCTACCCACAACGAAAAGCATTTTAAACATATAGAGGGACTGGAAATAACCGACTGGAGCAAAGGAGATCAAAAATGAAAATTACTGTAAAAGATATGATTGGACCTCGTTGCATCATCCAGGAAGATGGGCAACGAATTTATGAGGCGATCCATGCCGTTCCAATAAAGCCTCAAAAATCTAAAGTAGATTGTTGAAAGCGTTTATCCATAGGATGAAAACGAGTTTCGCTCTCCAAAGCATTTGAGGAAAGAGAATCCCGAGGTAAAATGTTTGGAGTCTTGCCCGGAACGGTAGCAGAAAGAGGAGCTGGACTACTGGTTACCTGCCAGTCCCCGGGGCTTCGCCACAGA
>JAKLHB010000551.1 GCA_022710345.1 Planctomycetota bacterium | reverse complement strand
CAATGCTTTCTGAAGCTTCTTTTCCGCCTCCTCCTGTTGATCTTTCAATGCTTTCTGAAGCTTCTTTTCCGCCTCCTCCTGTTGATCTTTCAATGCTTTCTGAAGCTTCTTTTCCGCCTCCTCCTGTTGATCTTTCAATGCTTTCTGAAGCTTCTTTTCCGCCTCCTGCGTTTGTTCTAGTTGCTGCTTAAAGTTTATAGCCTGGCTTTCGCTTGCTTTCAGTTTTGCTTGTAAGTCCGCTAATTTCCCTGCATACTCTTGGTCCAATTTTATCTTTTCCTGTACAAGCTGGTTTTGGCTTGTCTCGGCTTTCTTTTTCCAATCTTCTTTCTCGTTTTCTTGATGTTGCCGAGCTTCTTCTATATCCTTTAATTGAGCTTGAGCCTGGGCCATATCAATCTGGCTTTGAGCCTGAATTTTTTTTAAGATTGCTAATTCATTGGCTTGCTGGGCTGCTTCTTGAACGATCTGTTGATGCTGCCATCCTGCTATTTTTAAATCCCTGGCTTGCAGCACATATAATATCCCTAGCAAGGCCATGAATATGCTGGCCACGATTGTGCTTCTAATCCATATCCTTGGTTTTGCTTGATATTGCTTTACCATTTGCACGCCTGCAATCTTTGTCGCAAGCCATTCTCGGATCTTGCGAAATCCTGGGCCATGTTTCTTTGTTTGGCCTTCTGCCAGCCATTCGATCAAGTGCTCGGTTTCCTTTACATCTTCACAATGCCCTTGCTTGAGATACAAGGCAATCCACTGACCTAGCCATTTTTCTGTAGAATCTGTCGCATCGTGATTGGGGATTTCACTGTTCCATACTAAGCTTTCTAATCCACCTGCGATCATCACCTCGGTTTCACTGAGTTTTCCCCAATCTAACTCAGTCCCTGGATGATGGCTTTGTCCTGACATTTGGATAACCTCTTCAACCCATTGCACACGATTTCTCATTAAGCTATAAATCCGGCCAAGCTTGAACAAAATTGCCTGGAGAGATTGACCTGATTCATTCTTGATTTCATCTGGCGATATGCAATTGATCAATGATTCTAATCTTTTCTGTTCATCCATTGATTTTCCTTTCAACCAATTTGAGCATGTCCTTTTATCAGTTTTTATCTAGGTATGTTCTAAGATTGTTTGATCCAGTACAGCATTGACATTAGTGAGCATAAAAAAATACAACGCGCATTAGGGGAGCCAGCCGGTTGCCCCTACAGCCCAAAAGTTTATGCACAGCGTTTTTTCTTGCGCTACAGATATGGGATTCTCGCCATCGGTGTAACCTTAGAAAAATCATCTGCTAGCGGATAAGACAAAGACTTTTGGACAATTACCTAGCTTTAGCTAACAATGCAAGCCATTGGTGCGCAAAAATGAGTATGTAGATCGCCAAACTACTTATGTTATAATAAGTTCATTGTTTTGTCAATAGCAAATTTTGTTGGATTGATTGAGTTATAACAAATTTATGTTTAATTTTGATATATTTCATGATAGATATTGAATTACAATGAATTAAAAGAGATGCAAAAATAGATATAAATTTTTTGCATCTTGCCAAAGCATCAAAATTATTGCTATAATATCCTAAGTGGTTTGTCAACTAGATTGCTTTACATCTCGTGGGTATAAACTTCTGCTTTCCTTCAAACAGTTATTCCAGGAACTGATTGAGGGATATGTGGAAGGTGAGTGGAAAGCGCGGCTGGATTATAGCCAGTGTCAAAAAATAGAAAAAAATTATATTCGGCAAGACCTGGAAAAGCAAGAAAGCGATTTGGTTTATAGCATCCCATTGCTCCCATTGCTTGGAACTGAAGCTGAGCCAAAAGAAGTGCTGCTTTATATCTTGATCGAACACCAAT
>JAKLHB010000550.1 GCA_022710345.1 Planctomycetota bacterium | reverse complement strand
TCCTGACTTCTGACGCTTTCCGATTTTTTTAGGTGCTTGATTTTTTAACTTTAGGAAAATCAGACACTTACATTTTTAGTTAGTGTGTTTTACCGCACTAACGCATATTTTTTACAGCATGTATTCTATTCGAAAGGTTAAAACCAAATCAGGATCCACTGCAATCCAAGTTGTACAGTACATTGGTCACAAATCTATTGTTCACAAACATATTGGCAGTGCAAAGAATGACGATGAACTATCTCTTTTGCAACAAAGAGCAACAGATTGGATAGATGCGAACTCATCACAATTATCTTTATTTCCATCCCGAAAACAAAAAGTACTATTTGTAGAGCGTGGTGAGTGTATTGGTGTAAAGCATAACTTTACATATCAGTTTCTTTCATGCTGTTTGGCCGATTGTGAGTTATCTCATTTGCCTCGTTTGTTACTTGACCTTTCCATAATGCGCCTTATAGAGCCAGTTTCAAAACTTCGTTCTATGGAGCTATTGAAACACTATTTTGGAATTAGCTACACGCAACGCATATATCGCAATTTTCCGAAACTGGCAGCGTACCAGACAGATATTGAGCAACGCGCCTACAATGTCGCACAGAAGAAATTTAAAGAACCATTCTATTTTGTGTTGTACGATGTAACAACCCTCTACTTCGAGTCGTTCAAAGCTGATGATTTCAAAAACCAAGGGTTTTCAAAAGACAATAAATCGTTGCAGCCGCAGATTGTTATCGGCTTGCTGGTCACGCAGTCTGGCTTTCCATTATCGTACAATGTTTTTGCTGGTAATACATTTGAGGGTAAGACAATGTTGCCGGTAGTAGAAAAATTCATGGACGCGCACCCACAAACAAAGCCTATCATCGTGGCTGATGCCGCAATGCTTGACGAAGAAAGGCTATCAGAGCTCCGCCGCATGAAGCTGTCGTACATTGTGGGAGCAAGATTGGCTAATATGAGTTCAAGAACCGTAAAACACATTCATGCAACATTGAATGGCAAAGAACATGCAGCAGCTCGTTTTCCATCAAAGCACGGCGATTTGGTGTGTGATTTTTCACTGAAACGTTACAAAAAAGAGTTTAATGAACTTTGTAAACTTGTCAAAAAAGCTGAAGAGCTTGTTGCAAAGCAAGAGTTGAAAATAAAAGCTAGGTTCGTAAAAAAGGTAGCGAGAGAAAAAATTGAACTTAACGTAGAACTAATTGAAAAGAGACGGCTACTGTTAGGTATTAAGGGGTACTGCACAGATTTGCCTGAAGAACAGCTATCAAATGAAGCTGTTATAGACCGTTATCATCAGCTTTGGCATATAGAACAAACCTTCAGAATGAGTAAGTTCGATTTGCAGGCAAGACCAATTTTCCATCAAAAGCAGGATGCAATCAAGGCTCATGTGCTAATTTGTTTTGTCGCACTCATAGTTGAAAAATATCTGGAATTAACGACAAAGCTATCGTTACGAGAAATCCGTTTCCTGCTATGGAATATCACAGAAACGCATATTCAAGATCGATTAACGAAAGAAATTTTTGTATTCCAATCACCAACAAAGACCATAATGGAAAGTCCTCTTGCAGTTTTAATAAAGAACTGGAAACTCCTACCGCACTAAACGTCAGAAGTCAGGAAGAGGTAAACGGGTCCCGCTTTGGCGGCACTTCTGCACCGTTCGTGATACTCGTCCTCCATGCCAAGATACTCCCACCGGTCGTTCCAGTCCAGTGGAAACGGATTTTTTGTTTCAAAAAGGGGATAAAAGGCGCAATGATTTGGCAAAAATACCGCCCTGTCCTGACTTCTGACGCTTTCCGATTTTTTTAGGTGCTTGATTTTTTAACTTTAGGAAAATCAGACACTTACATTTTT
>JAKLHB010000055.1 GCA_022710345.1 Planctomycetota bacterium | reverse complement strand
ATTTGGCTAGCCCCTTCTTTGGAAAAATAGCTCAACGGCAACTTTTGCACTTTGGCAAACAAGTCATTGGCAATATCCATACTGACTTTATTGGTGATATATCCTGCTAAATATTCTTGGAAAAATCTGAGTAGATTTTTCGCAACTACCAATACTAGCGCTATAACCAATATAATATATAATGCTTTATAAGGGTTGTTAAATACATAAGTTTTCAAGAATGCAGCCGCCCAGATGCCCCATTCCCCACAGTTTTCTAATTGCTTTAAAATGATATCACTACCATTGGCTGAAAAAAGGATATCTCCCAATGGTTTCACCATGCCTAAGGAACCAAAATGCAGAAAAGAAATCACAAATGATAATGCCACACATAACAACAAAGCACTCGTATATTTCTTAATATAGCTTATAATTCTCGTATAAACAGGAACATTGATTTTTGCTGACACAAGCAATCTCCATAACTTCAAAAACCTGTGCTTTGGCACAGGCAAAAATGCACGATAATCTCAACATTGTATCGTTTATGAAACATGAGTCAAGATAATTTTTCTTAGAATGCCGTAGCTTCAGAAAGGGATTATATGGAATTTATTTGGATAGGGTTATGTATCACTGGGTTAGTGGTAGGTTGGTATCTAGGACGTTCAGGGCATACGCCTGCTTACAAGCCAGAATATCCCAATTTTCAACTATATTTGAGTCCTATCGAACAAGCATTGGACCAAATCAGCAATAAAATCCTTGAACTTGGAAAAACTCAATCGCATACAGATGGTAGTTTTGGGGAGCAAATTAAAGCACTCAATCAAATTTATAGTAAATTGCAGATCGAAACCGGAAACCTCGTCCGTGGATTACGGACTCCAACAGTTCGCGGACGTTGGGGTGAAATGCAATTGCGGCGAGTGGTGGAATTAGCAGGCATGCTTGACCACTGTGATTTTCTAGAACAACCTAGTGTCCAAAGTGATAACGGAAGACTCCGTCCAGACCTTTTGATCCTGCTGCCGGGGAATAAGCACATTGTAGTAGATGCTAAAGCTCCATTGCAAGCTTATTTAGAATCTTTAGATCTCCCAGAAGGGGAAGAGCGAATCAATAAACTAAAAGAGCATGCACGCCAAATTCGCACGCATATTGCAAATTTGAGCAGCAAAATATATTGGCAACAATTTGCCAATACACCAGAATTTGTGGTATTATTTCTACCAGGGGAAGCTTTTTTTAGCGCTGCCTTAGAACAAGATTCTTCCCTGATTGAAGAAGGTGTGCAGCAGCAGGTTATTTTAGCTACCCCAACTACTTTAATTGCCCTATTACGGACGGTTCACTATGGATGGAGGCAAGAGCAAATTGCACAACATGCTTACGAAATTAGTCATTTAGGCCAAGAGCTACATGAACGGATGAGCAATTTTGTAGAACATTTGCAGCGTATGTCTTGGGCTTTGAATAAAGCGGTTGAATCGTTCAATGCTGCTGCAAATTCTTTAGAAACGCGGATTTTGCCGTCGGCCCGGAAATTCACCACATTGGGAGCAGGTAGTGCTAAAGATATGCCTTGCTTAACCCCTATCCTCAACAAGTGCCGCCAAATGATCGCTGCTGATGATTCTTCTCAGCAAGCTTTTGGTTTTAGTGAAGCACCCAGCGACATTTCGGCACCAGGTGATATTTCGGCACCAAGTGACGAAGCACCCAGCGAGATTACCGCTGCCAGTGATATTTTGGCACCAAGTGATGCTCTTGCACTCGATAATACTCCAGCAGTTCCTTCGAGTGATGTTGTTGCAACAAGTAAGCCTATAATCCCAAATGACTTTCCATCACTTAGCAATCTGACAATACCTCCAATCCCAAGTGATTTTGAATCATTTAGCAAGATTTCAACACCAAGCGATTTCTTAACACCAAGTACTCCGCCGCCAAGTGATCTTGCGGCGACAAGTAAGATCACAATTCCCAAGCTTCCACCACTGAAGGATCTTTCAGAAAAAGAGCAATCTTAAGCAAGTACTCCGCCGCCAAGTGATCTTGCGGCGACAAGTAAAATCACAATTCCCAAGCTTCCACCACTGAAGGATCTTTCAGAAAAAGAGCAATCTTAGAAAGGCACCAATTGTGCGAAAGATTATTTTTTTGATCTGGTGCATGATCGGGTTTATTTTGGCTGATGCACAGCCGAAACCTGATGCAAGCATGGTATTTTTGGGCATTCTTGAACAAAATCAGCCCAAGGCCTTGAGAAATCCGAGTGAATATGCACTCGAAGATGGGTGCTTATATAAAACTACGGATTATCGGATAGGAAACACGTTTATCTATCACCCGAATAGCAAATTCTTAGCGCCATTTGTTGACAAAGTTGTTGTACTGCAAGGTAAAATGGACAAAGACCTCAACCAAATCATACAAAAAATTGGGCAAACACCTGAAAATTACGCTCAAGAAGAAAGTATGATGCAGATTCGCAGCGATTGGGTCGGCCCTGAAACTGGATTCAAAATCGGTCATAGCACAAAAGCCAAGCTCAAAGCTTTGAATTTTTTTCGATGCTATAGCCTACAAGAATATCCTGGTTGGAAATATCGCCAGCAACAAGGACAAATTTCCATTGAATTTACCAACCTGTTGAACCAGACAATGCAGGAAATCCAATTCATTGGTCATTATGAAAGTGATAAAGGCAAACCTAGCCCGTATTATCTAACACAGCAAGTTAGTCAATTTCGGCCTCAGCAATCTATTTCCTTAGAATTCGCAGGTTGGATTCAACTAGGCAGCAAAATTTATGAATTCAAAGAGATTCAGGTGATGGGAGAAGCGAAATTGGCAAAAATTGAACTTCAGCAACCAATTCCAATAGAACGTGAAGAGGAATAGCACTTGCGCAAAATGCTAACCTATGGCTTTCAACAAACATAGCGCTCATTCATTTGCACAAGCCTGCATCAAGACATAAGAATTATGGAATTACAAGAATTTGTAGATAGTGCGGTAGAAGACTTTGGGGAAAGTTTTACCGATATCTTTAGCAAAAATATCATTCATGATCAATATCAATTTGAATCTAAATTTGATTTTGACTTAAAACCCCATGCCAATGAAACCGAAAAACATTATAGTATTGATCTATATTTTTTTATTCCCAAAAATATGGGTATTCATGGCGATACCTACACAAGAGAAAACTTTTATTCAGATTTGAACAATTACCTGCGAATTCAAACACCAGAATTATTTAAGTGGCATAAAATTGTTCAATCTGAATGGAAGCTGCCTCTATCAGATCAATACATGGCTGTGCATTTGCACACAGAAAAGCGTCAACGGCTTGCTGGTGCAGTAGTGCAAGAAGTTAAATTTTTTGGATGCTTTGTGGATACCCAGCTCAAGCAATTGCAATCTTCTTTTTTGAGGGTATTGGAGCGTAATTTTTTTACGCGCTCGAATTGGGTAGAAGCCATGAGCAAACGCATCCAAATGGTTTTGGATATTATCCAAGTCTATCGAGTGAAATATTTAAACCCAATCAAGCAACAGAAAATTCTCTTGGATTTAGAGGTAAAACGTGCTTTTCTTCTTGTGGATGAATTTATTTCATATCGAGTGGAGATTGTCCTTATTCAGCTTGCAGAAGCACTCCAGCAACAAAATCCAGGCTGCATCAATGTCCAATATATCTTGACCGAAGCTTTGACTCAAGAGGCAAACTATCGAGCTAAAAGCAGAGAAAGCAATTTTGATGAAGTTAAAAAACGTGAAATCTATTATTATCGCCTTGGGCTCTTAAAGAAATATGTCTTAGAAGTCCTCTATCTTCAAAGCAAAAATATCAAAAAAGAAAAAACCTACCGCAATGCAATTGCGGCTGTAGGAGCTGCTTTAGCCGCAACATGGGCAGGTTTAGCTGATATCCAGAGATTTCAATTGCTCGGCAATGGGAATGGCCAAGATGCTTGGTTGCGTTTAGTGGCTATCCTGTTGTTGGGTGTGATTGCTTATGTGTTCAAGGACAGAATTAAAGAATTGAGCAAGGAATATTTTAATCAACGATTGAAACAATATTTACCTGACTTTGATATTTTGATGTTTTATAAATATTTCCAAGAGAATGGGGTCGAAAAACAAAATTTTATTGGTTCTTGCAAAGAATTTTTTCGATATTTGCAGAAAGATGCATTGCCGCCTGAAATTGCCTATATTCGAGATATTGGGAATCGTTCTGAGTTAGATCCTAGCCGCGATGAAGTAATCATGCATTATTCTAAACGTTTAGTTTTACATATAGATGAGCAACGTGTTCCCAACATTCAGTTCATTCGCGATATTGCACGTTTTGATTTTACTGAATTTCTCAATAAACTGGATGATCCGGACAAAGAAATGTCCTATTTTGACCAATCAAAAGGCATTGTGCGAATGGAAGCGCCCAAAGTTTACCATATCAATTTGGTACTTCGATATTCGTGCAATTATAAAAAAAATAAAACAACTTCTGAGTACCATGTAGAATATGAGAGAGTCCGTATTATCCTAAATAAACGAGGTATTTTAAGGGTAGAGCCCGTGCTAAACCGCGGAGAATTAAATGATAGCGGGCAACCTGGCTTAGAAGCCATATCCTGATTCTAAAAGCGTCTGCTGGAATTGGCAGAAGTGGCCGTGTTTGTGCCAATTCAGCAGCGCCCCAGAAACCATCCAAAGGCAATTGAAGTTCTAAGCAAGATGGCTTTGAAGGCTAGAAAGCGCTCGATAGCGTCTGCTGGAATTGATAGAAGTGAGCACTGGAATTAGCAAAAGTGGACACTGTTTTCTTGAGTTTTAATATCTTTTTCTCGGAAAGAGCAAGGGGCCTATAAAGAGCAAAATGCCAATAGACAACAAAATAATGACCAGAAGCAATGACCAAGTGGTGGATGTTTGAAATTTTGGCTCTTCTGTATGGCTTTCCCAATGGAAGCCATTAAAGCTATAAATACCAAAATATGTATCTACCCAAAGTGTGTCTTTGCTCGTATTGATGTTGTAAACATAGCTTAAATTGTCATTTTGAGGCATAGTGACTTTTTGCCATTCATTGTCATTGAAATAATAGAGTCCGTCGCTGTATTCCGTAGCCCATATTTTACCTTCAAAATATCCAATGGAATAGGCACGTTGGAATGCTTTGCCAGGTGCAACTCGCCAGCATGTTTTGGCAATATCATAAAAATAAATGCCCTGAACAGTGGCAAGCCAAGGCGCATTGTGTTGGTCCCAGGTAAAGCATTGGCTGCTTTTAGTCCAAAAAACAAGTGAAATAGGGATTTCAGGCATGGCACGCCAATATTGGCCATTAAACAAATACAGCCCATTGACCCACAGAAAATTCTGTGGGCATTTTTTTAAAATACCCCCACTGCATTCGCCAGGATATTGAAATTGTTCCCACCATTGTTGGGCAACTTGGAAGCGCCAAAGCGCTTGGCGAGAACTGAGCCAAATATCTCCACGCCAGCTTTCAATACTAAAAATATCTTCTTGTAATTCCTGTGGCATAATGAAAATACGCCAATTTTTGCGTATTTGATGATAGCAAAGCAATTGGGGCGGCAATAAAAGCCATAGATTGCCTTGCTCATCCACTGTAGCAATATCTTGGCCTAGATCAGTGGTAAGCCATTTATGATATGCCACTCCCGGCATTGACAAAAGCTTGTCCCAAGGTTCTTGGGCAATGTCGCTGATGCCATCTGCTGTGCCCATGAAAACATGATGATCCCAAGTTGCAATGATGCTAGTTGCTTCTTTGGGCTGAGATAAAAGTGGTATGGAAGTCAAATAAATGGCTATGAGCATAAAGAAAAAAAATAGATAAGTTGTATGAGTATTCATCATAAAAAATGGCGGCTATACACATCCTGAGGATGGAAGCCGCTCTTGTTTATTTTGTATATTTTCCGAACCACATAGCAAGAAAACTCTCGAGCATGCTCAAAACAAGTAAAGTCGCTAAAATGTATTGCCAGTATTCTATATTTTTTTTAGGCGCGGCTTTTACTTGCAAAACTAAATCCTTGTGAATTTGCATATCTAATTCAGAGAACTTTTGGCTTAATTCCTGTTGGCTGAGACATACTACATTTCCTTCTTCTGCAACCACGTTCACCACAAGATATTCTTGGACTGGATAGCCAGCATCAAGAATTTGGCCGGGTTCTGTTTTTTCTGGAAGATTCAGAAAACGCATCAACTCGGGTTTTTCTTGAATTACCTGGGCAGGAATAGTCATAAGGATGCGATATACGCCAGATTGTTGGGTGTTGCTGTATGCAATTTGATAGCCTTTGTCTAAGGTTTTCCAAAGCACAGATGCAATTTCATTCTGAGGTGTTGTGGCTCGAAGGCTTTTTTCTTCTATGTAAAAATCAAAGTATTTTGTAAATGTTTGCCCGACTAAAAGATTATTTTCTAAATAAGGTTGTGCGACCAAATATTGTAAAAATTCATGGAGCATCACTACAAAAACGTGCCCATATTGATCTGTATGAAAGTTACTCCACTCTCGGTCGAGCGTTGTGGTGGAAAGTAATACTTTGCCCTTTCCAAATTTGCGTTCGATGATTGCGGGAAGATTGCTAGGCCGATATCTGGCGAGTACTGTTGTTGTTTTTTTAGTTTGCTCTGTAGAGGCTTCTGGCGTTTGGCCAGGTTCTTGTCCAGACTGTACCACAAAAAATTTATAGACAAAACATTTTTTGAGGTCTTCCATCAATTCTGGATTTTCTAAAAAATAGCGCCAAATGGGATGATTGGCAATTTCATCCAACACATAGACCGTGACTTCTCGATCCATCGAGCTATTGCCCAAAGTTTTTTCCAAACGGCCAGGCAAAATTTCTTTGAAATCATACAGCTCTTCATTGTAGTAATCAGCGGTAATCTTGTCTCCAAGCCAAATCCAAAGCCCTGAGCCGCGTTCTAGGAAATTTTGCAGCATGGGTTTTCGATTGGCTTGATTGAGCAAAAGGTATTCTAAATTTGCAACATTGGCCAAAACAACAACATCATATTCTTGAAGTAATATCTTGGGTCCCAGCTCTGTAGCAAGTACTTTGGTAATTTTAAAGAAACTTTGCCCAGAATCTCCCAAGGCAGCCATGAAATAATCACTTTCGCTTTCAAATGGTCCTGGTCTAGGATCACCATCTACCACAAGAATTTTCACTTGCTCCAAAGCTTGAAAACTTAAGTGTCTTAGATTGTCTGCAGCCAATGGATCAGGGGCTAATTCCACGGTTGCATAATGATTTCCAGGATGTATCAAAGTAGGGAAAAAGGATACATCTACTTCCTGATGTGCACCTAGGGTGATGTATTCAGTTTTTTGTTTTTGCCCATCTATGGAAAAGAGTACAGGAATTTGTGGATATGTGTTTGTTCCATAATTTTGTATAGTCACCACAAATCGGCTAGGTGTACCAATAATTGCTACACCGTCTAAGGATAAGCTTGTAATGCCGATATTTTGTGGATTAGGATGCCCCATATCCACAATATTGAACTCAGCAGCTTGCTTACGAATAGTTCTTAAAATCTCAAGAATAGGCGGAGATTGAAGTGCTTTTTCCCAAGTGATTTTCTGCAAATCTGTGAGGATTGCAATTCTTTTCTGGCTATATTCACTTTTTTGCACAACATCCTGAAGCAATTCTAAGCTTCTTTTTAGATCACAGCCAAAGTCTGTGACTTTGATATTGTTCCAATCACGCAGGAGGCTCTCGCGCTGTTTTTCAGATGTGATACTGCCATCCGCAATAATTTCTGGCCGTTCATTCATTGTAAGCAAGCTGATACGGTCATTTTCTTGCGCTTTGTTAATGATGCTTCTTCCCTGAACTTTTGCATTTTCTAAAGCAGATGTGCTTGGCCCGCGTAGGCCCATACTATAGGAATTATCCAAGACTAAAATATAATTGTCTTTAGGTTTTGTGTCTTGTTGTGGGCTAATGACCTGCATAATGGGTCTGGCAAAAACAATCACCAACAGTGCAATCACAAGAATCCGGAGCAAAAGAAGAATCAAATTTTCTAATAACAAAGTAGTTTTGGTGGTACGATAGGCTGCCAATAAAAATTGCATGGCTGCCCAGCGAATGCGTTGGTACCTGCGCCGAAAGATTAAATGAATGATGATGGGAATTGCACAAGCTGCAAAAAATGAAAGAAATCCCATAGTCTCAAACGTCAGCATACATTCTCTCCTAGGATTGGCTAAATTCGTGCTTTCCCAGCACGATTTGCTAAATATGCACTTAGAGCCACATCCAAAGTTTGATCAGTCGTGATTTGGGCATAGTCAATGCGGTTAGCAATGCAATTGCTTTTCAATTCTTGCAAAAAAGTACGCAATTCTTTAAGATAAGCTTCTCTAAGGGCGCGAGGATTTGCTAAGATTTTGATTTCATCTTCGAGTCCATCAAAGAGGGTAAGACGTTGCAATGGCATTTCAATTTCGTCTCGATCTAAAAGATGAAATACAATCACATCATGTTTCCGATTGCGAAAATGACGAAACCCTGCAAGCACACTTCCAATTTCATCAAATAAATCAGAAACAATGATGATCAACCCACGTTTCTTTAGCCTCTCCACAATATTATAAAAAACTTGTGCCATATTGGTTTTCTGATTAGGGCTTGTATTTTGCAATACACGAGCAAAATCGCTCAAATATGCAGGGTTAGCCGAAGCTGGCAAGAACTCTCGTACTTCTTGGTCAAAAAGACACAGCGAAGCTGCGTCTTGCTGCTGCAAAATTAGGTATGCAAGGCTAGCGACAATATGACTTCCATACTCATACTTGCTCATGCCTTGAGAGGCATATTGCATCGAGGCGCTACTATCTAGAAGAAAATAAGCAATTAAATTGGTTTCCTCTTCGTATTGTTTGATATAGTAGCGATCAGATCGCCCATAGACTTTCCAGTCTATGTGACGAATATCATCGCCAGGCACATATTCTCGATGTTGCGCAAATTCTACAGAAAAACCTTGGTATGGGCTTTTATGAAGGCCCGAAATATAGCCTTCAACAATTAATCGTGCTTTCAGTTCCAAGTTGCTGATTTTGTTGAGCACCTTGGGATCTAAATATTTTGCGTCATCCTGCATGGAGTATTCTCACAATAAGCATTTCTAGGCCAAAAGTTCAAGCTTATTTAAGCAGGCAAAACTCTTGGCAACCTTGGGTCTTGAAGAGCTTGACTTTCTTTATCTGGAATTTTATCCAAAAGCTGATCAATGATTTTGTCAGGAGTGATGCCATTGGGTTTAGCCGCATGGTTTGTGATGATTCGATGACGTAGAACAGGATGGAGAACAGCCTTGATTTCATTGGTTGTTGCATGATATTTTCCATGCAGTGCTGCCCATGCTTTGGCACCTAAAATAAGGTATTGGCCTGCTCTAGGACCGGCTCCCCAGGAGACCCAATTTTTGACTACTTCAGGAGCATCTGGCTCATTAGGTCTGGTGCTTCTGGTGAACGAAATGGCATATTCGATCGCATAATCACTAATCGGGACTTTGCGTACGATTTTTTGCAAATTGAGTATTTCATCACTGCTTAAAACTTTGCTCAGTTGCGCCTGATAATCGGCTGTGGTAAGCTGCATGATCTTTTTTTCTTCGTCTTCGGATGGATACGATATTAAAATATTGAACATGAAGCGGTCAAGTTGGGCTTCTGGCAATGGATAGGTGCCTTCTTGCTCAATTGGATTCTGCGTTGCTAAGACAAAAAATGGTTGTGGCAATATATGTTTTTTGCCTCCAGCAGTCACTTGGTATTCCTGCATAGCCTCCAAAAGAGCAGCCTGTGTTTTAGGCGGTGTGCGGTTGATCTCATCTGCAAGAACAATGTTAGAAAACACAGGACCTGGCAAAAATTTGTAACTTCTATTGCCAGTTGCTTTATCTTCTAGGATAATTTCAGTCCCTGTGATATCTGCAGGCATTAAATCAGGAGTGAATTGAATCCTAGAAAATGATAATGATAGGGCTTGCGAGATAGTATTGATCAACATGGTTTTTGCTAAGCCCGGTACACCCACAATCAAGCAATGTCCTTTGGCAAAAATTGAGATCAAAACTTGATCCACCACTTTTTCTTGCCCTACAATGATTTTTTGTATTTCTGTTTTCAATGAACTATATGCTTGTTTGAGTTTTTGGAGGGTTTCCATTTCTTGACTAGAAAGCAGATTTTCATCAGCCATAATCATCTCCATTGTTAGTTGAAACTGTGCCACGTTTAGACTATTTATTCTCAATATAACGGATTTTGGGAAGCAATAGTTGACAATTTATAAAACCGCCTATGCCAATTCAGTTGCGCTCAAGGAACCATGCAAGGCAAGTTGCATGCTTTGCTGTGTTGCTTTGCGGCTAGAAAACGATAGCGTCTGCTGCAATTTTGGCGGAAGTCCCAGAGCCGATAGCGTCTGCTGCAATTGGCGGAAGTGAGCCAATTCAGCAGCGCCCCAGAAAGCAACCAAAGGCAAGTTGCATGCTTTGCTGTGTTGCTTTGCGGCTAGAAAACGATAGCGTCTGCTGCAATTTTGGCGGAAGTCCCAGAGCCGATAGCGTCTGCTGCAATTGGCGGAAGTGAGCCAATTCAGCAGCGCCCCAGAAAGCAACCAAAGGCAAGTTGCAGGCTAGAAAACGACCGATAGCGTCTGCTGCAATTGGCGGAAGTGGCCACCAAAAAAACATGAATCAAGGATTATTTATTTGGCGGTGTAATCTTATGAATGTACAATTGCCGACCTGTGCGAATGAGGTAATCTTGGGATATATCAGAAATCAACAAAAGCCCTTGTGTATTGCTCAGAACACCAAGGTTCGGATTTTCAATACGACTGCATTTTCCATTTTCGATCGACATTTGGAATAAATTGCCGCTTGCTGCGAAATAGAGCCATTCTCGTGTGAGCATACCATGTCCTATGCTTCCTGAAAAACCTCCTTTGCACCAGAGAATTTCTTGGGCTGCGTTTGGTTGCAATGCCAATATTTCATCCTGGGTGCATAAAAAAATTTTTCCATCTTCGCTCACACCAAATAATTCTTGAAATTCGCCTTGATGCTGGCTGTCCGGAAAGATTTGTTGTATAGCACCAGTGAGTGCATGATAGACTAACAAAAGCTTTGCATCTTGCGCTACCACATATAATTTTCCATGCTTCACAATGGGTGGAGTATGCATGCACTTGGGAATTGTTTTGCCTAGTTGCAATCTGTATTGCTGAGGAAGTAGCTCATGATATTTGCTAATCCAGCGAATTTCGCCAGTCTCCATATCAACCGCCCCTATGGTGCCTAAATTAGAACAACAATACACAAGCCCATAGCCTGCTGCTAATCCTGTAGATGCTGGAGCGTATTTTAGTTTTGTCGCTTGCTTATATTCTAATGGCATGATAGAGCTTAAAAATTGCCGCCAAATCAATTCCCCAGTTTGCGCATTTAAACACACAATTTCACTGTTGATCTGTTGATTGAATAGTGTGAGATGCAGAAAGACTTTGCCATCTAGTACTAATGGCGCACTATGCAATATAATATCTTGTGCTTCTGATTCTGTAGGCCATTTCCATATCACACGTTGTGAATTTGCGATCGTCTCTTTTGTATCCAAACAAAAGACTTGGTTCCCCAGAGTATTTGGTGGAAACAAAACATACAGCCGATCTCGCCAAAGAGCAGGAGAGTAAAGGCTGGAATCAGTCATATCCATAGCAATGTGCAGGGGGAAAGAAAAACGCCACAGAGTTTTGGGTTCATCAGGGTTTTGAATGGAAGTGGCTACAATAAAGTGATCTTTAATGCTAAGGCTATAGGTATAGATGCGCTTTTCTCCAAACAATGGCCTGGGTATTTCGTGGAAATCATAGTGACGTGATAGCCGAAATGCTTGGCATGGAAAATCTTTGCCCACCAAATCAGGGCCAGTGATTAAGCGACTTTGCGATGGATTGCCACCAAAGCAATTCCATTGCTGGGTAGTTTGTGAGTATTTCTCTTTTGCAATTTCTTGAAAAAAACGTGAAAGCCGCATTTTTTGATTGCGATATGTAATCCAAGTCTCTTTGTACAGAGCAGTTTGATATTGATCGCGCAGGGCTTGAAAAACCAAAAAATCCCCGCATAGATAGCTTGCTAATGCTATTCGAATGTCCACATCAAGACAATCTTGAGTGCTTAGATTTTGTTTCCAGAGTTTAAGACGATACCAAATGCCCAATGCGCGATGCAACTGTCCTTGTTCAAAATACCAATCCCCTAAATCAATCATCAGTTTTACTGAAATGAGCTGTAGTGGATATTGTAGAATCACACGGTAAAGTTGCTGTGGCCCAATATTCCATGCTGCTTGGATTTGTTCGTCCATCTCACGCTTTAGGCTGGCGTATTCGCTGAGTTCTTTGTCCCAATGACCACAACGTATGCGGATATACTCAGGCGTACTAATATATAACCCGGGTGCTAGCGCTTTATTCAGGTAGTGAGCGGTTGCCCCAAATCCTGCCTTAGATTCTAAGGCAGCAACTTGGGCAAGCATAGTAGGATTTAAGATAAGTTCTGGGAATACTACAGGCGATGTTACTGTACTATTGCTTTTATACTGGTCAATCGCTGTTTTTAAAGATTGAAGTGCAGTATGCGAAAGTAAACATGGCTGAACCAATGCTTTGGATTTTTTCCAATGGCGTTGGTAAATCGTCCATGCTGCAGACAATTGGCCTTGAACTTCTTGCGCCAAAGCATATTCCATTTCTTGTTGCATTTCAGCATCAGTTTCAATATATAAGGAACGCTCTGGCTGCGACCATAGGCATGGGAACATGATGAAAGCCAAGAAACACCATATCCAAAAGCATTGCATATTACTTTTTTCCGTCATAAAATTGTAAAACTTTAATTTCTTTGCCAAATACATGCTGAAAAAGTTTGCGATTCGCATAGATTCGTTCCAAAGGAGATAATTTCTTTTGTTGTAATTGCACCAGCTCCTTAGGAATCTTCATATCTTGCATGCGTTCGGTATTATACCAATCGTTGCGTTGGAAGGCTAAGTTGAGTTCTTGGATGAATTCCCATTGTAAGAAATTAGGTATTGTTTTGCCAGATTCAAGAGCCGTGAGTTTTTGATGTATAACTCCTGGAAGTAAATCCCATGTCCATCGAGTGAAGCTATTTTGGATGATTTTGGGATCTTTTTTGGATCGTGGCTTAATGCGTTCTACAAACTGCTCAACATTACTAAAATGTATGGGGCACAAGAGCGGATTTGGAAAAAATAAATTGGGATATAATTCTTCCAATAGAATACGATGTAGATGGATAGGGGAATTTGTATGATTTTCTTGCCAAGCTTTTTGAATGTCTTGGATTTTACTTACTGTATTAGGGTTTGACAATAACTTTGGCAAATCGTCTTGGGCAAGTAGCCGATTCAAGGCTAAGATAATTTGGGCTTGTATCTCGCGAGAAACATTTGTATGAGCCGTATCATTGGCAATCCATTCTTGCACTGCTGGAATGAAAAATTTTGTGCATTGGCTGAGCGGCTCTGCTTGATTTTTCAGCACTTGAGCTAAAGCATGGAAATCTTTGATGTGTTCTGGCTGCCACAATAATGCCGCCGTATGTTCTTTTGTAAAGCGGCCCAGACTTTCTGCTATTTGTGCGATCGCAGAGGCATCTGCTTTTTGCCATGCTTGAATCAAAAAGGCAATACTTTGTGATTCAAGGTTCATGCGAAGAATGTAGGTATGATATTGGGCTAAAATTTGTGCTATCGCAATTTGGGAATGGCCTGTTTGTGGCCAAGAGTGTTGCAATATGTAAGCAGGGATTTCCGGATCACATAAAGCAACCAGGCTTTCTGCAGCGTTCTGGGTCAGTTCTGGATTTTCTTGCGCTAAGACATCCAGCAATCCTTGTTTGAGGTCTGTATCTAAAAAACAGCCAATGGTCCAAGCTGCAGCAGTTTTTTCTGCTAATGTGCCTTTTTGAAAGGCTTCTCGTACTAAAGGTTGAAATTTAGGAATATAATTAGAACCATCTGGTTTTAAATATGGACCAACAACACCCATAGCGCGAATGAGAATTCCCCGAGTTTCTGGGTTGGTGGTATTTTGAAAATCATTTTGGATTCGCAAACTCAGCTTTTCAACCACATTTCCTAAGACTCGTTGTTGAGCTAAAAATTGGAGAAGTTTTAGTCCCGCAGTAGCCACAGATGGCTCTGGGTCGGTTAAAAATAAAGGTAATCCTTCTAATATTTTTGCTTCTTTGGGAAATAAGGAGATTCCTTCTATAGCAGACAATCGAATTCTGGGATCTGGATCTTTAGTATAAGAAAGCAATGCTGCGATAGCTTCCGTATGCCTCGTATTTGCCAATGCGGTAATTAAATATGGCTTTCGTTCTTTGGCAATACGGATTTTTTCTATCACTATAGAAATTCCTAAACTTTGAAGTTTTCCAAAACTGTAAACTGCAAAGGGAATCAGTCTGGCATCATCGTTTTCAATCACATCTATTAAAAATTCAGGTGTTAAAGGTCCTTTTGTCTCTCCTAAAATTAAAAGAATGGCAGTCTTTTGCGACAAATTTCCTTCTTTGTAATGGTCCATTAACCATGAAGCTCCTGAATGCCCCATTTTGATCCATTCCAAAACACTAGCATAGGCCTTTGGATCGAATTCTGTAGGCTGTTCAGGAATTTGAAAATGAAGCAGCTCATGGAAAAGCTTTTGTTGCGTATTTTCCTGAATCCATATACCAAAGAGGATGCCTGTGGCCACTACTGCTCCAAGTAATATCCAAGAAAACAGTGTTAATTTCATGCGCAATTTATGTGGTGTTCTGTTTTTGGCTAAACGATGAGGAGGTCGGCTTGGTTTAGGATTGTTTTGGGATTTTGCTGCCCCCATGCTATTCCTCTCAAAAAAATTTCCCGAAGGTATACAGGGCAAAATGCCCAGCATAGCCCTCGGAATAAAGCTTTTATTTGTGCGTAGCCAAGAAAGTTTGTGCTTCTTTTGGATTGGTAACATTCCCTGCTAAAACTGCATTGAATAGTGTCTTACCCAGTTCTTGAGATTTTTGATACGTGCTGCGGAGGAGTTTTAAGATTGCAATGCTAAACTGTTCTGGGTTTTTTGCGACTTCTTTGCGCACTGCTTCGGGCAATTCCAAAAGCTCAACGAGTTCTTTAATTTTTTCCATACTAATTTCAAGGTTGCTGGCGATATCATGAAGGGTAACACCGCCTTTTTTGAGCTCTTCAAAAGTCTGGCCTTGCTCTAATGGGCTTAAGGGAGAGCGATGCATGTTTTCAGCCAAGGCCAAAATTTGCATTCTATCTTCGCGTGTTACCAATTCTACGATACAAGGGACTGCTTCAAATCCGGCAACCTGCGCAGCTTCCAAGCGACGACGGCCAAACACAAGACGATATTTTTTGCTGCCTTTAATTTTGACCACTTTAATAGGTTGTTGGATACCATAGGTTTTAATGCTAGCGGCCAAAGAGGATACGTCGCCTGTAACTTGGCGCGCATAATTGGATGGGACTTCAATATCTTGGATATTGATGCTAACCACTTCCAATGTTACTTCTGGTTCCGCAGAACTAGACATTGGACCTTCGCCACGAAGCTTGGAAACACGTGATGAAAAGCGGCTTAGGGATTCACGGTCTTCAGCACCCTCAGTTCCTGCGGCAACCTCCGCACGCTTCTTTACTACTATCCTCAAAAGATCCACTTATGATACCCTCCCCATTACCTCAAGGGCCAAGGACTTGTAGTCTAAAGCCCCGTAACTATCCGGGCTATAGTCGAAAATTGGCTCACCAAGTCCTAATGATTCTGCCAGTTTAATATTGTGTCGAATTTTAGTCTGGAACAAAAGCTCCGGATATTCTTCTTCCATCCAAGATATGACTTCTGTACAAATTCTTGTGTTGTTGACCATACATCCTAAGATACCCAATACTCTCAACTTAGAATTTACCGCTTCTTGGATACTTTGGATGGTACGCATCTGGCTTAAAAGGGCAATGATGCATACTGAAGAACCTGCGTTAACTGGGATAATTGCTGCATCGGAAAGTGAAAGAGCGGTTGTGGTAAAATTGCCCAAGGTGGGCGGTAAATCAATAAAAATAAAATCAAAAACTTGACTCATGGGGTTTAAAATCCCGGCAAGCTGTTCGCTAAATTCTTGTGAGCCAAAGAGTGCCAATTCATGACGAGCAGGCATGATGCAGAGTTCGGATTCATTATATGCATAAACTGACTCATGCGGTTGAATTTCACCGCTCAAAACTTCATGAATTGCATGAGTATTGGTAGAAAGGGGGGAAATACCAAAACCCAAAGACGCGGTGCCTTGAGGATCCAGGTCAACCACCAATACTTTTAGCTTGCAAAATTTAACTAATGCGGCGGATAAATTCACCGCTGTTTGACTTTTACCGGTCCCCCCCTTTTCTATGCAAACACTCACTATCAAGGATGTCTCCTTTCAGAACAAATCGCCAAAAAAAAGTACATTGACTACCCGAGTTGCTAGTTGTTCGAACTAGTAACTTATTGTTTGAAAAAGAGTAATAGACTCCACATTTTAGAAAAAAAGTTAAGTACCAATATACGCAGACTGGTACTTATTCATTGCTACACCAATGGGCAGTTACCTGCCAGTCCGCCGAAGCGGTTGGGCTCCCTAAACTTGCTGTGAGATTAAGCTAGTAGCTCTCCAATTGGGAGTTCATCAGAAGGTATCTACCCATATCTTGCCACGTTCCTAGTCAACTGGTCAACGACTCAACTAGCAACTAGGGTGACGGTTGACTAGCAACTAGGTTAAAGATTATAAAAAAAAGGCAACCATAAGGCAATTTGAAAATTGGAAAATTCCTTTGGAAAAGGAAAATGGAATCAGTTAGGACATCTATTTTTTTCTTTTAAAACAAAAATAAAAGATCGTTTTCCCACAAGCCTTGAATTTTAATTCATGCTGAGTCTGATGATATTGTAAGGGGATTGCACTGCCTTGATGGTGATAGATCACCTCAAAACCTGCATGCATTTTGAATGTCTGTTCGATATGCTGATTATACCAAGGTACATCAGTTGTGCAATAGAGATTCCCCTCAGGGGCCAAAACATGATGAATTGCTGGTAAAAATTCTGGCCCCAACAAGCGACGTTGTTGATGCCGATTTTTAGGCCAAGGATCAGGAAAATGGATAAACAAAGCAAAAATGCTACTTGCTGGAAATAAATATTTTAAATATGTTTTTGCATCTATTGCAATAATTTTTATATTTTGTAAGTTAGCTTTATCAGCAGCGTTAGCAATTTTTAGGGCTCTGATCCAACGTAATTCTAACCCAACAAAATTGAACCCAGGTTCTTTTTGGGCTTGCTCTAAAAGAAACTCTCCTTTTCCTGGACCAATTTCTACTTTAATTTTTTGCTGTTGATCAAAAATTGTGGCCCAAGGAAGTGGCTCCTGTGCAAGAGGCCATTGTAATTCCAACAAAGCAGTCATAGAATTTTCGTAAATCTTTCTTCATAATACTAATATTATTTACAATAATTAACGACCTGTAGTCGTAGCCTTTATGGCTGCACGCATAATAAAATACAATGCTATATTATGCATGCTGGCATAAAGCCATCGGCTACAGATCGTTAATAGAACGATTGTCAATAAATTATGCAATGCCATCAAGTTGAAGATCATTAATTACCAGAGGTTTCTGTAGTAACACAGAAAGCAAGTTTTACAACCCTTGCAATAAAAATGTATAATGCAAGTGCTTTATATGCTGAAAGTTAATATCTCTGCTCGATGCCGTTGCATGGCCAAGACAAAAAAATTTGCCATTTTGCCTTTTCTTTGGTGTTTTTTGCCGCGAAGCGGCTTGGGGATAAAGC
>JAKLHB010000549.1 GCA_022710345.1 Planctomycetota bacterium | reverse complement strand
GTGGACGTTTTTTGATCAAAAGCCCTCGACTTCTTGACAAGTACCACAAATAGGTAATAACCAAGGTAACTGCAAGTCCATATAATGCAGAGCGCGTGAGACTGGTCAACATTCCTAAAACGATTATTGCGAATATCAGCAAGGAGCGACGCCAGTTTTTTTCTGATAATAAGTGTGGCAAAATCAACAAAAAAACAGTATTCAGATTTTTCGCGAACGTATTTGCTTCAGTTCTAAGCCCAGAAGAAAAGCCCATAGCAATTTGTCTTTCATGGCTACTTGAAAATGAAAGATCAACTCCAGCAGCATAATATAGTATTAGTTGAGAGACACCCACTATGACACCAAAAATAGTGACCGCTAAAGCAATCTTTATTAAACGATTTAAGTCTAGGTTTCCACTCACCAATACGACAGCTACTGCGATAGTAATCGACATATTTGCGGCTAATAGTCCAAAACTTTTAAATGCTTCCAATGGTGAATCAGCCAATGCGGCCGCCAATATGTTCCAGGAAAAAAAAGCTGCCAAGGCTAAAAAAATGCCAGTGCGCACGACTTGTTTAATATAGCTAAACAAAAATAAAATAACTAATGGTGTAAGAAAGTGGTAGGGACGAAGAGCACCACTGAGAAAATTGATATGATAAAACTCTGTAGAAAGCAAAACTACTATAAAAGTAGTATAGATAAATTGCTTGCGAATTTTCATTAGTTTTATGACTGTAATGTTAGCCTATGCCATTCAATAAAAACCAAGAGGCTGCTTCAAAAAACTACTTAGGGTCTTCCTGTTAACTGGAAATAGGAGTGCTCTAATTTTTTTATAACACGTTCATTACTATAATTATATTGAATAAAATTACTTAAGTCGGGCTGATGGGTATGACCTGCTATCACGTTAACAATAGTCGATCCAATTTCGTCAGTATTATTTGGATCGACAAGAAAGGCTAAGCCGTTGTAGTACTCTTTTGGCGCCCCTCGATTCGTCAGTACGACATCAGTCCCTAAGGCCGCAGCTTCTAGCGCAACCAGGCCTACACCCTCGTACAAGCTCGGTAACGCAAATACTTTCGCTATCGAATAGAGTTCAATCAACTTTTCTTCTGATACAAATCCTAAATATTCAATATTTTTGTTTTTGCTAACGACCTGCATGAGTTCCTCTCCAAACTGCTTAGTGCCAGAATCACCAGCAAGCACGAGCCTGAATTTATATTTGATAGCTGCCTCAATCAAACGTTTAACATTTTTATTTTTTGAAGACAAAATACTAACATGGAGACAAAAATCTTCTCTCTTTCGATTCACCCCAGTTTTGAATCGAAAAGATAGGGGTATTTTTTCAATGCAATTCATTTTTATATCGAAAGACTGGGTTAAATATTTCATTTCATAATCACTCCTAACATAGTACATTGATATATATTTACTAATACGTCGCAGGCTGTGCAAAGGCGATGTCATGTGGAGAAATTTAATGCTGCAGTAACTAGCACATTTTTGCAAAAAATGGTTCCTGTTAGTGTCCATGATGGGTGAAAGCACGATTTTTGAGTCGGTTCTACCTGCTATTGCAGGAATAATCTCCAACCACAGTCCAAAACCAAAAACATGAATGAGATCAAAGGATTGCCAAGCATAATGACCCCAAGGACCAATTTTCTCGACTTCATGGCCAAGTGAAATTAGCCCGGTTGCCCATGTTTCAGCTTGGCTTTTTACACCATTGGAATTTCCGGTTACCGGCTGCCCCATTAAGTATGCTATTTTCATATTTTCATTAACTTGGCGATAAAATGGTACCGAGAAGCTCATCCAGCATCCCCGCCTGCGCTGCGGCTCCGTCCCAGTCACTGGCCTGCCGCTTTTC
>JAKLHB010000548.1 GCA_022710345.1 Planctomycetota bacterium | reverse complement strand
ATTGATACAGATTAAGGATCTTTTTTTAGTATATTCTAGCATAACAAGTTAGAATTTTCGAAAATCCACCTGGATATTGTATTGAATCTGTTTGAGAAGCGCGGTAAAATCCGCCAGTAAAGGAGACTCGCTTATGCGTATTCTGGAAATCATGCTATTGAGTTTGTTGTTGGCTACCACATTGGGATTTCTCTGGCCTAAACACAAACGCCATGCTATTATTCTTGGGCTGATCGGGCTAGCTGTGCTGGTACTGTTGGCGCATCTCGTATGGGAGGGGTATCGGTGGCAGATGTTGTTGGGATATGGGTTGACGGCCGTCATGTTTGGGCTAGGTTTCCTAGAACTCCAGAGGCAGCCTCAACAGAATGCCAGCGGGTTCAAAAAAATCGTAAAAGTCCTTAGCATGCTGATTAGCATCGCTTGTATAGCCGCAACTTCCTTGCTTTGCCTTATTTTCCCCGTGCCCATTCTTCCTAATCCAACTGGTACTTATTTGGTTGGCTGTACTACACTTCACCTAACTGATGCCACACGTCCAGAAACATTGGCCGAAGATTCTTCACATCAGCGAGAGCTTTTGGTCAAAATATGGTATCCTGCGAGTCCCAATGCACAAGCCAAAGCTGGTGTTTACCGGGAACATGCTGAAATGATTGATCCATATACGGCCGAAAGTTTAGGATTACCAAGATTTTTTTTCGATCACCTTGCTCTGGTGCAGTCCCATTCTTATCCAGGCGCGTCGGTTTCTGAGAAAGAAGCTGCCTATCCGGTGCTTATTTTCTCTTGTGGTTACGGCAGTCTTGTTGATGAGCAAACTCTATACATGGAAGAACTGGCCAGTCATGGTTACATAGTGGCCAGTCTCGGGCATTCTTATGAATGCGTGGCAGTGGTTTATCCAAATGGGAAAGTGATTTTGCAAAGTAAATCGCTCGAAAAAGAGTTTCAGACCGCGGCGCAAAAAAGTACACCATTATGGGAGAAGTACTTTCAAAGCACGGATCCTGTTTTCAAAGAAGGCATAGCACGTCAGATGTTACAGCAAGAAGTTTTGCTGGATAGGCTGTTGCGCATACGGGTAGCGGATGTAAAATTTGTTGTGGATGAACTTGATAAAATCAATAAAGGCAGCCCTCACCATCTGTTAACTGGCAAACTGGATCTAACAAGATTAGGAATATTTGGCCATTCTCTGGGTGGAGCCGTAGCAGGACAAATTAGCCTGGCCGATCAACGTTTCCGTGCTGCTGCAAATTTAGATGGTTTTCAATTTGGTGATATGATTCATGAGCAGTTGCGTCAGCCTTTTATGATGATGTATAGTGAACTTTTCAGAAACGCCAATGACTTTGTCTTGCAGCGTATGAATAACCCACGTTATGTCATTACCATCCATGGCAGCATGCATATCAATTACAGCGATAATCCTTGCATTTTGCCCATTATACGTCGTTTAGGTATTGCCGGTTCCATAGATCCCTATCGTATGAACCGCATCACCACCCATTATCTTCTAGCCTTTTTTGACCAGTACCTCAAAGGCATTCAGCAACCTTTGCTTGCTGGTGAATCTCCTTATCCTGAAGTGACAATAACATATCAGCAATAGGCTAAAAAAGTATGATCTGCTTAGAAACTGCATGCCTTATCGCTAATATCTATTTTTCTTACTTGGCATCAGACTAAAGAATTGTGCCATTTAGCATGAAAGCGACCGTTTGGAAGGTCGCTTTCATTCATAAGGTTATTTTTTCACAATTTCCAGACGTTCAGTCATGACACGCTGCTATTGCGTCCGACCACGATTTGGAAGATTCCGGGTTCCAGGACATATTGGCAAAGCTGATGTAAGTCTTTATTATAAAGGTCTATTGCCGATGAAATCAAACCGACAAT
>JAKLHB010000547.1 GCA_022710345.1 Planctomycetota bacterium | reverse complement strand
GCATCCGCTGGCTTGTCTAACATAGCGTAGCAAACGGATTGCTCGCTTCGCTCGCAACCGTTGAACGGGTTGTTAGGGCTTTACTTTCATATACTTAAACTAATTCATCAAATTATTAGGAAAGGAACTATGAAAAAATTCATATCACTGTTGGTGTTATGCTGTACATTTTATGCCATGCCATTGATAGCCCAGGCAAGTCTAAATATGCTTCATGCCCAAGAGCCAACAATTTTAGGATTATTATACAGTTTCAAAAGCAAGGAAGGAACTTTTGCAGGTTCACCGGATCACTTCAGCGGTGGTATCTATGGTATATTTGTTGCAGTGCAGCCTTACTATAATGATAGCAATAGTTGGGTTATACCATTCAACCGTACGCTTACGGGTGAACCAATAGTTTTTATCACATCAGAAAATTTGGGAGATACACAAGGACAATTGGTTATTCCTCATGTCAATAGCGAACGAACTGGACTTGTTATCTCGTTTTCTTTAAACGGTAAGCAAATTGATCCCAAGACAGTTAGCGGTTGGTTTCATATCGTCGTGATTGGAAGATAAAGCATATCTCAAGTGCAATGATCAATTCAGGAAAAGATGGAATTTTTGAGGCTAGGAAAGTACACCCGAAAAGCCGAGTACTCTGACCGGTCTGCCTCATTTTAGGCTTCAGAGTTACCTTGCAGAGGAGGTAATATATGAAAAGGCAAAAGGATACAGTCCTTTCCACAGATGCTCATTACCTACAATTTCTCCAAGACATCAAAGAAAGAATTCGTAATGCCAGGATTCAGGCAGCAAGCGTCGTAAATCATGAGCTCATCAATTTGTATTGGAATATTGGAAAAGAAATCGCTGAACGCCAAGAGAAATTTGGATGGGGAAAGTCTATTGTAGAAAGACTGGCAAAGGACTTACAAGAAGATTTTCCTAATACCAGTGGATTCTCTTCTCGCAATTTATGGGATATGCGTCGATTTTATATAGAATACAAAGACAATCCAAATCTGCGACAACTTGTCGCAGAAATTCCTTGGGGACAAAATTTGCTAATTCTCTCAAAAATTAAAGACATGGCAGCCCGTCAATATTACCTGACTGCTACTGCCCAATGTGGCTGGAGTCGTAATGTCCTTCTCAATCAGATTAAAGCAAAGGCATACGAAAGGCAATGTATAACGCCTAAGCAGCACAATTTTGCTAAGGCTTTGCCAGCTCATTTGGCAGAACAAGCTGAGGAGGCCATGAAAGATATATATTTGCTGGATTCTCTTGGAATAGCAAAACCCGTGCTTGAGCGAGAATTAGAAAACAGGATGATCAGCAAAATTAAAGATGTCATCTTGGAATTGGGGTATGGGTTTTGTTTTATTGGTAATCAATATAAAATTGTCCTGCGCCAAAAAGAGTATTTTATTGACCTTCTGTTTTATCACCGCAAACTGAAAGCTCTGGTCGCTATCGAATTAAAAGCAGGCATGTTTGAACCGGAGTACGCCGGTAAAATGAACTTTTACCTCAATCTTCTGGATGATTATGTGCGAGAAGAAGGCGAGAACCCATCTATAGGAATTATTCTATGTGCTGCACGTGACCGCGTAGAAGTAGAATATGCCTTACGTGGGATTCAAAAACCTGTCGGCGTTGCTGAATACAGCTTAACCAAGGATTTACCTGAAGAATTGGCAAATAAATTACCTAATCCAAAAGAGCTAGAATCAGAAATTTTGCGTGAGTTAGGCGCACCAAAGCAAAAAGTGAAAAAACATAAATCAAGAGGCAAGAAAAAATCATAAGTTCGCCATACATTTTTTTGCGCAGTCGCCTGCTTCACAACGCTGGAAGTTTTATTTTATGCGGTTTACAAAGGTCGTTCGGTCAATGTTCTTCACTCCGTTCAGAACTTTCCCTCA
>JAKLHB010000546.1 GCA_022710345.1 Planctomycetota bacterium | reverse complement strand
CACAGATTATGGCAAAAGAAGCCCATTTTATGAATATCTGGTCAATGCCGAATGGACAATGGAAGTGGCTATATCAGGAGACATGGATCCATTAGTAACTTCTACATTGCAACCTAGCAAAGCATTCGGTTTTGTGATATCAAAAGGCAAAGGAAAGATGGTTTTTTTGCCCAGGCCCAAAACTGCAAAAGACTATGAAATTCTTCAAAATGCCATACTTATAGCTAGTAATCCAGAGAGTTGGCCTAAGGAAGAATCTATTATCCAGATCGAACCAGAATGGATTGAACAGTACTGTTCTTTGGAATTAGCAAGATTAGAAGATTCTTTATTTGAAATAACCCAGCAGATACAAAAGTTAGAAACAGCATACGACCAAATTGATGAACAAATTCACCACATTCAAGACATGCGCTATGGGCTTTTTTGCCATCATGCTGCATCGTTAAGTCGTTCCTTATGCACGCTGTTCCAAGAATGGGGGTGGAATGTACAACCAATTGAACAATATCTAAAATGGGATTGGTCCAAAGGCAGTGCATGGATTTTGCCTGTTGTTTCATCTACGGAAGTCCCTTTATGGCATGGCCGCGAATTGTTTCAACATCTAGGCCCACAAGAAAAAGGAATCTTGATTGCAAATGCACACCGAGAGCAAAATCCTGAGCAGCGCCCTTGTGCTTTTTCTCCAACTTTAATCCCATACGCTGAAGAGCATAATATTGCATTAGTGCCTGTGCTCACATTGATGAAGATGTTGCCCATTGAATTGCCGATGTTTATGGAACGACTTTGGCATACATCGGGTATTTTCCATACCATAGACTATCATACCATTGGTTGCCATGCTATACTTGAATAACGAATATCAAAATTTATGGGATGCTTTAGACATACAGAGTCTGATGGACATCCACGATCTCTCTGGCAAAGGAATTTTGGTAAGCGCAAGTTCTACTTCCAAAGTCTGGAAGCAAATGCTCAGCACAACCAGCATATATCTGAAGCAATATTTTTATCCACATTCTTGGAGTTTCTTCCTGCGCCAGAGCAGAGCACGTTCTGAATGGAATTCCTATGTTTTTTTCCAAACCATTGGAATTGCTTGTCCTCCTGTGCTTTGTTGTGCTGAGCAAAGGCATTTCGGAAGATTGATTTGGGCGATCATCATTACCCAAGAAATTCCGAATACACAAAATTTATACAACCTCTTTCAAAGCAATCTATTGCCAACACAACGGCTTGATATTATCTATGAGTTGGCAGATCAGTTAGGTTCCTTGCATACGCAACATTTTTCCCATCGAGATTTTAAGCTGAGAAATATCCTTTGGCAGAGTACTGGTCTGCCTGGTCATGCTTTATATTGGATTGACTGCCCACGTGGGCACCGTCCATTGTACTTTTCTCAACATGATATAGTTAAAGATCTTACAGATTTATATGCTCATGCTAGCTTTCTTTGGCAACCATTGGAATGGAAAGAATTTATAGAAAAATATTCGGCTATCATGCAGATTTCTTCCATCCATTTACAAAAAGCTATCATGCACCGTTATCAAAAGAAACACGTTCATTAAATTTTCTGGTAAGAATTAAGAAAAGCCATTAAGTTAAGATTTTCTAATCGCGCAACTGGGTCATTTATGGCTGCGCATATAACACTATGTAAATTATTATGTTCTACGCGCCGGCTTGAGCCGGCCAAGCCAATTGTCCCTCCAAATCTTTTTCGACCCAACCCTGCGGCTACCAAAACTTGTTCATGCAATATTTCGTAACATCATGTTAGCCAAAATATTGCATGCTAACTTAATGGCATTTAGCATAAAGCTACAACTTGTTGTCAGAGGTTTCTGTAGTAACACAGAAAGCAAGTTTTACAATCCTTGCAATAAAAATGCATAATGCAAGTGCTTT
>JAKLHB010000545.1 GCA_022710345.1 Planctomycetota bacterium | reverse complement strand
CCTAAAATGAGGATTTGGGCAATGACCACAATGATAAAAATAGGTCTCATGGCCTGGGTCATGGTTTTTCTCCTATGCTAGCATTTTCCTGGATTTTCTTGAGCAATTTACGCCGATTTTTTTCCAAAAAATATCCGCCAAGCATGACTACCACACCTGTAAATAGAAAAAGCGTTGAACCTGAGAGAAGGTCCCAAAAGATGTCAAAATAGCGAGTGAAAACATGCACCACAACACATATAATACCTAAGTTTGCTAATTTAGACGAATTAATGATGGTGCTATAATAAATCATCGCTGCTTCTAGGATAAACAGCAAAAAGTTAAAGGCTAGAGAATAAAATATCCATGAAACACCTGGGCCTGTGATGAGCAAAATAATCAAGGCCGAACCTAAAATAATTGCCGATGGAATCAATGTTCCTTTTTGCTGGGTATATTTTAACAAATAAGCATACAAAAATACCATAATAGCCACAAAAATAATCAACAAATTGCTTGCAAATGCAGGCAATTTTGCCCACAATTCTTGGTGCTCCATCTTGAAAGATAATGCATATATCATGATGAATACTAAGATTGCACAAACGCTACGGAGTCTTATACCTGAGTATTTTTCATCTCCTACCAGGTGGCGCACTAGGTGGCTGATCAAAAAACATATTCCTACAAAAAACAGAGCAAGCACACCGTATACAACAAAAAAATGCTCTTTCTCAGCCCCCATCACCAACAAGCCTATTGATTTACCAATCAAGGCAAGCAGCACCAAACTTTCACCAATCCATTTTTCATAAGTGCGTTCTATTGGATCTCGAACACTTGCATAAAGCATGCCAAAGAAAAAGGCAAACATCCCTAAATGAATGGCAATGGTCAACTCTGGGCCTTTGGACAAGGGAATAAATAAAAAACACGCGCAATACAAGATGCTGGGAATCAACAGGTTCACATTTTTGCCATTGCGCCTGGCCCATAAAGTTAGGCAAGTAGCGCCAATCAAAAAGCCTAGATATTCCAATGGCACAAACATACTCGGTGCATAAGACATCCAATCATACACATTCATAGCAATTGAATTTTGCAGAATTGGCCAGGATAAACTGAGAAACACTAAAAAGAGCATGCACCAACCTGTAGAACCTATAAATTTACCAGGCAATGCCCAAAAAGCATGATCCTCTAAGGTTCTGCTGAGAGAAACCAGAAACAATCCTATGGGCAGATGGAGTAACATAGCAGCAATGACAAACGTTTCATCATACGCTTCCAGCTCTTGGATACGCCGTATGCTCCTCCAAGCCTGATCCAAGGAGATCACATTACCTTCATAAAGCCATAAAATGCTCACGAAAAAGAGCAAGATCATGCCAATTTTTTCTCTGATATAGTAGAACCCAAATCCAACCATCAAGCCAATCAGTAGGAATAAAAAATTGGCATTTTCATACACCACGCATTCCCATTGATTCCAAATAAAAAGCAAAAGTAAGCTTAAATACATGCCCCAACGTTCTTTAGCAACTAAACTAATTGCAACACAGCCCAGGCACCATATTAAAACGCCATTCGCAGGATGGGCGCTGATATGGTAAATCTGGGCCACCAGGCTAATACAAACTCCAAATGAAATCATGCCCAGTATTAAAAATGCCCTGCCTAATATAACTAAATCATCTCGCATGGCTAAGAAATAATAGGCAGCTCCATACATTCCTATGATTAAAGCAAAAACCTGGCTTAGCTTGAACCAAGGCGACATGTATCGCCAATTTGCAGCATAGAATAGGAAAATGCCAACCGCAATCAGCAATGTTGCAAGCCCAATCATGATCTTGGGCAACCGCTTTGTTGCTGGCGATACAATCGGGGTAGATTACCGCGACGTAGAGCAAGAGAACGGCAAAGTGACCAAGGACTTTACCTT
>JAKLHB010000544.1 GCA_022710345.1 Planctomycetota bacterium | reverse complement strand
AAACACTTGCATTTCGAAATTTTGATCTCATGCACGTGCCATCCTATTTTTGGCTGGTTACGGAAACGTCTGATTATGATCAAATCACAAAAGGCATGGTAGGTTTTCTACCATGCCTTTTGCAATGAACTTCCATGCGCTGTTCAGTTGCTAGGTTTATGCTCGATACCGATGGCATAACACCAATTTTGACATATTGTTATGTTCGCGACCAAAAATAAAGGAACGACTACGCGATAATGGTTCTGCAGATCACTCAACACGATTGACTTTCGCTTGGATGAATTCTCCAATTTGCTGGATAGCCTGGCCTGCTTCAGGCAAAAAATGGCCAAAGAAATGCCATACATGCGTCATTTGCGGCCAAATTTGTAGTTCGACTTCTACACCAGCTTGCTTCGCTTTTTCAGCAACTCTCCGTGAGTCATCCAACAATGTCTCATCGCTTCCGACCTGAATCAGGAGTGGAGGGAATTCTTGAAAATCAGCATAAAGAGGTGAGGCTAAAGGATTTTTAGGGTCACCTTCATTTCCTAGGTAGTATTTGGCAAACCAAGCAATGACTTTTCCATTGATCATCGGATCAATTTTATCATTGGCTACGATAGAAGCTCCCGTAGCTAGCATATCTGTCCAAGGCGAAATACAAACTGCTGCGCAAGGGAGAGGATCGCCGGCATCACGCAAGGCTGCTAAAATAGCCAATGTTAGACCACCGCCAGCAGAATCTCCAGCAATGACAATCTGAGAGCTGGGGATACCTTGTTTCAACATCCAACGATATGCTGATAATGCATCTTCAACAGCCGCAGGGAAAGGATTTTCAGGGGCCAAACGGTATGCAATCACTAAAGAACGCGATTGAGCAGCTCTGGAGATTCGAGCAGATAATTCACGATGCGAATTGATGGAACCTAAACAATATCCGCCTCCGTGTAAATAAAGAATATTGGCACACGGGACTTGTCCCCTGACTTGATTCCATTCGCCTAAGATGTCTCCCAAATCCACAGGCGTGCATTCTATGTCATCAGGCATTGCAAATAATTTAACAAAATTTTCCATTTCAGATCTTTGTTCTTCTACTTCTACATTTCTAGCATGATGCCA
Source organism: Planctomycetota bacterium (assembly GCA_022710345.1). Taxonomy (GTDB): domain Bacteria; phylum Planctomycetota; class Uabimicrobiia; order Uabimicrobiales; family JABWCH01; genus JAKLHB01. The sequence continues at coordinate 823 of JAKLHB010000544.1, read as the reverse complement.
AAAACGCCGCCAACGCAAGATCAGTTTAAAAAACATCCAGTAAATTTTAGACATAGAGCCATCCTTGTTGCTATTTTTCTTTCAAAATGATTTCAAACATCTTACGGGTTTCAGCATCTGCTACGATTGTGGCGCGTTTGAGCCATCGGAAGGAATCCGCATGACTTTGCTTGGTTCCCAATCCATAGCGATATATATATACCAATGCATATTGAGCATAAGGATAATCTTTTTCAGCCGCATCTTTGAACAAAGTGATTGCTTTATCAAGATCAGGATCTACTCCAAGCCCCAAGAGATACATACACGCTAAGTTTGTTTGAGCAATAGGATCACCTTCTTCAGCGGCTTTGTTGAACCAGTAAATTGCTTTGGCATAATCCTGGCCAACACCTTTGTCAAGCCACTGTTTTGCTAAATCGTATTCTGTTACCAAACTCATTCCATGACGATATAAACAGCCAAGTTGTATTTGGGCTGCGAGTTCATTTTTATCTGCTGCTTTTTCATACCATTTCAGGGCTGCGCTAAAATCTTGCTCAGTTCCTAATCCATAGAAATACATATAACCAAGCATATATTGGGCACCAGCGCATTCTTTGTTCGCTGCTTTTTTATACCAAGTAAATGCTTCATAATGATTGGCTAAGCCTTGCAACCCCAAGCGATAAATATGGCCTGTATAAGTCATGGCTGTTAAGCAGCCCTTTTCAGCAGCTTTTTGAAACCAAGCCAATGCTTCATTGGGATCTTTGTTTTGCTGTACTCCGTGGAAATGAATACATCCCATCAAAGTTTGGGCTATAATATCACCGCCCAATGC
>JAKLHB010000543.1 GCA_022710345.1 Planctomycetota bacterium | reverse complement strand
CACAAGAACCATGCAAAATCTGGAGCAGGAACATGCGCAAGAACAGGAGATACAGAAAAAGCGGAGGTTAGAGCAAGAACAGGCCATCCGTGAGCAGCACATCAATGCCATGAAACGTCTAGTCCAAAGCGGAGAATTGATCAATGCGTTAAGGTACTATGAAACGCATTTCCCAACAGCATCGAAAAACAGTGCAACCCAGGCCCTGAGAGATAAGATCTGGAATGAACTGAACAAAGAAGAGCTTGGCCAGATCCAGGAACTCGAGAAGCATGGAAAATTGAGCGAAGCATGGAAATTGCTGAATGATATTGCAGATACCCAAACCAGCCCCGAATATCAATGCCTGGCCGCGAGGATTGCCATTGCATATAGCACAAGAGAATGGTCGCAAGGCCAGTATAAAAAAGCATTGGAAATATGCGAGCAAGGGAAAAAATTAAGCCAGGGAAATGCAGAGCTGGCAAAACACACAGCCCAAATCCAAAGCCATTGGGAAGGAATAAAGCCACTGCTGCAAAAGCTACAACAATCTGCCCAAAGTATGCTCATGGACCAGCTTTGTGCTGAAGCCCAAATCAATGCCTTGTTCAAAATCTGCCAGAGCCTGCAAGAACAGAAGGAAAAGGAAAAGATAGCCACACTCGGAATCACAAATCCAGAATTAAGCGCAGCCCTGAAAAAAACGCCAGAATTGATGGAGGCAGCGGTAAAAAAGCCAGAGATACTTCCTGTGCTGGAAAAAAGGCCAGAGATTGTAAGGGTGATTCAGAAATCACCAGAGTTGGTGGCAATAATACAAAAATCGCCAGAGATTGTGGCAGCCATGGAAAAAAGGCCAGAGATTGTAAGGGTGATTCAGAAATCACCAGAGTTGGTGGCAATAATACAAAAGTCGCCAGAGATTGTGGCAGCCATGGAAAAAACGCCGGAATTGATGGAAGCAGTGATAAAAAGGCCAGAGATACTTCCTGTGCTCGAAAAAACGCCAGAGATTGCAGGTGTGATCCAGAAATCACCAAAACTGGTGCCGACGTTGATAGAGTTTCCTGCGTTTTTGCAAAAATTTCCCAACCTTGGCCCAATCCTGAAAAAATCGTCAGAAATTGGAATGAGCTTTCTACGAGTGGCCTCGTATACGTGTGGCAGGTTGAGCAATGACATGCTGGAGTTTCAACATGCTCAAACCGGCCTGGAGTTTGTGCTGATCCCAGGCGGGACATTCGAGATGGGAAGCAATGATGGAGATAGTAATGAAAAACCCGTACACCAGGTAACCCTATCGCCGTATTTCATGAGCAAGACATTGGTGACACAAGCAGTGTGGCACAAGATCATGAACACTGACCCATCGCGCTTCAAAGGAAATGATCGCCCTGTGGAAAGTGTTTCTTGGAATGATTGCGTGAAATTCTGCCAAAAAGTTGGCCTATCCCTTCCCACCGAAGCCCAATGGGAATATGCTTGCCGTGCAGGAAGCAAAACTCACTGGTGCTTTGGAGACGACGAGGCAAAGTTGGAAGAATATGCATGGTATGATAAAAATTCAGACCACCAAACCCATCCCGTAGCACAAAAGAAGACGAATGCGTATGGATTGTATGACATGCACGGAAATCTTTGGGAATGGTGTGAGGATGCCTTTGCAACTTATCAAAGTGTTCCTCTAACTGATCCCTGTAATCATGAAGGTGCCTACCGTGTTGTTCGTGGCGGCTCGTGGGGTGCCAATGCCTGCAGGCTGCGCTCTGCTTGCCGCGACGGGTACGGCCCCGGCGACGCCCTCACCTACCTGGGTTTTCGGGTTGTTGTCAGGCCATGAGTTTTTAGGCTTCCCTTTCTCCTTATTTCCTGATTCTCTTCACCCTGCCTCTTCATCAACCGAAAAGAAGAAAAGCAAAGCTAGACCGAACCTGGCCAACGGAGTTAGGCCA
>JAKLHB010000542.1 GCA_022710345.1 Planctomycetota bacterium | reverse complement strand
AAACAAAACACTTGCATTTCGAAATTTTGATCTCATGCACGTGCCATCCTATTTTTGGCTGGTTACGGAAACGTCTGTTTATAAAGATTGGTGATATTATTCGTCTAGCCTAGCGACACCTCAAAATCCGTTAGAATCAAAAAAAAGAATTGTAGTTTTGTAGAATTTTGCTATAATCATGGTAAGGTTAGTTGCCCTAAAGGAAAACCCCTAGTTGTTAGTTGACTGGAGACGCAATACAGCGATACTCCAACTGGCAACTTGGCTCCACCATATTTCTTAACCATTGAATTGGAGAAAAACTATGAAATTTCGTCATCTTATTTGGATTTTGATCTTTTGCAGTTTTATGATAGGATGCACATCGTCTCCTGTTGTATATGATAATATCTTGGATACCTTTAGATATAAACCAGAAAGTGAATGGGATTATGTAAAGGACCTAGGGCCTACAGACATCCCGTTAGAAACATCGAGCAAGTAATTTTGGCAAGATGATCTTCATCTTGCTTGCCTATATCGGAGATTCAAATGGCAGAGTATTTGGTAACAGGCGGTGCTGGATTTATTGGATCCCACATAGCAGAACATTTGCTACGCCAAGGAAAAACAGTTGCGATTTTAGATAATTTGGCCACAGGCAAATATGAAAATATAGAAGCTTTTGCAGATAAAATCACTTTTTATCAGGCAGATATTTGTGATGATGCAGTCGTAAAAAAAGCAATGGCTGGGACACGGATTGTGTACCATGAAGCAGCATTAGCTTCTGTGCCGCGCTCCATTAAAAACCCAGAAGCTAGCTTTCAAGCTAATGTAGAAGGCACGTTTAAAATTTTGCTGCATGCTAAAGAATGTGGTGTCAAACGTGTGATTTTTGCCGGCTCTTCGAGTGTGTATGGCAACAGCGAAGTTTTGCCCAAAGTGGAAACCATGAAACCAAGCCCACTGTCACCTTATGCAGCATCCAAAATTGCTGGTGAGTATTATTGCCAAGTTTTTTCGCAAGTATATGGTTTAGAGACTGTGACACTTCGATATTTTAATGTTTTTGGTCCTCGCCAAGATGCTAATTCAGAATATGCAGCCGTGATCCCTAAATTTATTGCTGCGCTGCGTCAACACCAACCAGTCACGATTTTTGGAGATGGAGAGCAGACCAGAGATTTTAACTATATTGATAATGTAGTTGCAGCCAATTTGCAAGCTGCCGAAGCAAATGATGTTGCAGGTAGAGTATTTAATATTGCAGGCGGCAGCCGAATTTCTTTGAATCAATTGGCATCTTATTTACAAGACATGATTCATGTAAAGATTGCACCCAATTATGCACCTCCTAGGATAGGAGATGTCCGTCATTCTTTGGCAGACATTACCCTAGCCCGTCAGTACCTTCACTATGAGTCAACCATAGATGTTCGTGCTGGCCTTCAAAAAACAGTGGAATGGTTCCTAAAACAGTCCCCAAAGCTGTGAGAAAACTAGGATTTTCCTTGACAGAAATGTAAAAATTGCTACAATATTTGTAAAAATTGCTACAATATTTTTGGGTTTTATTCAAAACTTTACCCTTTTTGTATAGGTTAATGCTTTCAGTAATTTCTGAAAGTATTTTATCATTTTTATGAGAACAAAAGTCATCATTATGGGTGCCGCGGGCAAAGATTTTCATGTATTTAACACTTGCTACCGCGATCGCCAAGAATTTGAAGTCGTTGCGTTCACTGCAACCCAAATCCCAAACATTGACAATCGTCGCTATCCACCAGAACTAGCAGGAAGCCTCTATCCGAATGGTATTCAGATTGAGGCAGAAGCCAAGCTGCCTGAACTGATCAAGAAACTCCAGGCACAAGAAGTCGTCTTTGCGTATAGTGATGTTTCTTATGAATACATCAGTCAACGTGAACAAATTGTATATCGCGCTGGTGCTGATTTCCAATTGGCCCAAGTGAATCGCTGCATGTT
>JAKLHB010000541.1 GCA_022710345.1 Planctomycetota bacterium | reverse complement strand
ATGGTCTAATCTATTTCTGCTGATCTTCAGCAATCCTTGGTTTGATGCCTATGCCTGGGTCTTGGGATAAAATGACCTTGCCTTGTTTTACTTGGGCTCCAATATACGGATCATTGGTGATCAAAAGATTGCCATCGAGATCTGCATAGTCCAAAAGCGGGGAAAGTTGTGCAGCAGCAGAGATTGCCACAGAGCTTTCGATCATGCAGCCCATCATCACTTTCATGCCAAGTGCTCGTGCAATTTGGATCATTTTCATGGCTTCTCTCAGACCGCCGCATTTCATCAATTTGATATTGATCCCATCAAAAGCGTCTTTTAATAAAGGAATGCTGGTTGGGCCAAGCACGCTTTCATCTGCAAAAATAGGCATATTCACACGTTCTTTTAGCCAGATCATATCAGCCAATTGAGTGGTAGGCAATGGCTGCTCAATTAATTCCACGCCTTGGGTTTCCAGCCATTGTATGCGCTCTAAGGCCAATTCTTTTGTCTTCCAGCCTTCATTAGCATCCACACGCAAAGGCTTTTGGGTGACTTGACGGATCGCACGAATAATCTCTTCATCATTGTCTTTGCCGACCTTGATTTTAAGCACTGGGTATTCTGCTGCTTCCAAAACCTTTTGTACCATGACTTCTGGAGTATCTATGGCAATGGAAAATGTAGTGATTGGAGTTCTGGCAGGATTTAGTCCCCAAAGTTGATATAAAGGAAGCTTGATTTTTTTCCCCACCCAATCATGCAGTGCAATGTCTATGGCTGCTTTGGCAGCAAAATTGCCTGGTGCCACATTGGCGATGTAATTGAGAATGTCTTCTAATTGAAAAGGCGAATCAAAATTTCGAAAGTCTAGTTTTTTGAGAAATTCAAGCACAGTATCTTTGGTTTCGCCATATCGGGCTGCTGTGGATAAAGCCGCTTCTCCGATCCCTGAGATGCCATCGCACATAATTTCCACAAAGGTAATGGTAGATGTTTTGCGGCTACCACGTGCAATAGTCCATGTGTGGCGCAGTTCCAAATCATATTGCCAAACCCGGAGTTGGATTGAAGAAGAACTTGGGGAGATTTCTTGTGCACATACAGATGGAACCAGGCCTGGAGAAAGCATCAGGCAGCCTGCTAAAACACCAGTTTGGATTAAAAAATCTCGGCGATCCATGATGAACATCCTTCATAAAATTTGCGATCATAACTTCAGTCGCGTACTTTTGACAAAGAAATACCTCTGGCCCAAACTATATTCCAAAAAATTCTTTAGCATTCGCTGTGGTGGCATTGGATACTTCTGAAATCGTCTTTCCTAAACATTCTGCAACTTTTTTTGCTACATAAGGCAAAAAACCTGGTTCATTGCGTGTGCTATTTTTGGTCTGTCTAGGCATATTGCGCGGTAACAGAAATGGGGCATCTGTTTCCAACATCAAGCGATTGAGGGGAATCTTGCGGATCATGGAGTGCAGATGGGTACCTCGTCGTTCATCGCAAATCCAGCCTGTGATACCAATGTAAAAGCCTAAACTAATGTATTGCTCAAGCTCTTCTTCTGTCCCAGTGAAACAATGGACAACGGTTTTGGGTAGTTGTTCATGATAGTGCTTGAGAATTTCAATGAATTTAGTACTTGCGTCGCGTTCATGTAAGAATAGGGGTTTTTTAATTTCGCAGGCTAACTTGACCTGGTTTTCAAACCATTGATTTTGGATGGGTCTGGGCGAAAAATCTCGGTTGTAGTCCAGGCCGCATTCACCAACAGCTACGACGGCTGGATCAAGTTGCAGGTCTCTCAATTGCAACATAGTCCGGTCATTGCATGTTTTGGCATCGTGGGGATGTACTCCGGCTGTTGCATACAGCATGCCAGGCCTTTTTTTAGCCAAAGCTAACGCATTCATACTTGCTCGAACACTGGTGCCTGTGATTACCATTTTCGTCACACCATTGCGTTGAGCACGTTCTATGACAATATCTC
>JAKLHB010000540.1 GCA_022710345.1 Planctomycetota bacterium | reverse complement strand
GAGAGAATCGCGATCAGGTGCCTCATAAGAACAGGAAGTTTTTCGAAACTAGCACTCAATCGGTTGGTTCTATATGTTGTGATCCCAGCAATTGCTCCGGTCAATTTCTCTAGTGCTACCTGATCACTTGGATTATTTACTTTGATCTTATTAACGGCTGCCATGAGTTCATATATGCTAGGTGGCGTATCCATATCTATTTTTTTATATGACTCCATGGCTGGCCATTCTTCATGGATGACAAAATCTAGATATTTCTTGATTTTTGCTTTGATTTCTTTTTTTAGCTCTTCTTGCTCATCTACATAAATCAAGTAGTCTCGTAGATCTTGAATTTCATTGATTTCACTATCTATGTAAGACTTAATATCATTATAGTTGTCCAACACTAGATAAATTACAAAACCTACAATAATAGCGTATAGTACGCCAAAGATATTAAAAAAAACTTCTAACAATCCAAAACTGAGAGGAATTCCTGGATGCAAGGTTAAGGCATAATTGAAAGCCAAGATACAGATGACAACGCATAATGTTTTTAGATAAACAGACATGGTTTTTCTCCTGACAATTTTTGGGGATGTTAAAAAAACTGGCTTCTTTCCGCCAATTCCAGCTTGCAATGCAACACAGCAAATCACGCAAATTGCCTTTGGATGGTTTCTGGGGCGCTGCACAGGCCGATTGCCCACAAACTTGATATTGGCTCCAAAAAATCCGACACAAAGGCAAGCATTGTCTGATGCCTTTGTGTCTTGGATTTGGTTATTCTTTTTCTAGGTCTAGTTCAGTGCGAATGGAAAGCAAATGTTCCTCTTCTTCTTTGGAAAGGCTGATTCCACTGATCATGGCAATCGCGATTTGGGCTACTTTAGTAAGTTTATCTTTTACATCTGAGCTGGGGGCACGAAGTACTCTGGCCTGAATTACTTCAATAATGCGGCGGGCTTGATCTTCTGGAACCACAGAAATACTTTGATTGCGGCGGTCGCAAATTTCTCCTAACGCATAAATTGCATTGCGCTTTGCATCCATATGTTGCTCAATAGAAAATCTTCGATAAAGTTCATTGATGATTTCCTTGAGGCAAGTGATGTCTAATGGACATTCTCTTTCACGACTGCCCAATTTGCCTAATGCCCAATTCACAGCAATTCTATGGCCAGGCAGAGAAGCTTGGATAAATCGTTTCAGCTTCCGAATAGCCGCGGCAGTTCCGCAGCATTTCCCAATTGCGTGCAGTACACTGTTGAGTATTGGCATGGTTTGTGGGTCATCCAGCATTGATAAAAGGTGCGTTTCTGCTTTTCCACGTCCTGTTTTTCCAATTGTTTCCACAGCGTATCTAAAGGTTTGTTGGAGAAAATCTCCGGGGGAATCAGCGATTTTTTTAAGATCGCTGATTTTCATAGCAAAAGCACAGATTTTTGTTTTTAGATCAATATTAGCGCTCACTAATGCTATTCTTCCCAATAGAATTAAAGCGCGATTTGTAAAAAGGCATGGGCCATTGTCCGTTGCAATTTCCATCAAACGATCCACAAATGCTTCCCGATTTGCTGCGCAAAATATGCTTTTTTCAAGATCTCGAATGCGCTGCATGCAGTAAGCTTTTTGCTGTGAATCGTGAGATCGTTCCCAAATATCGCACTGTTGCTCAATGGCTTCAACAGTTTCCTCTATGTCCAATGGAGGCTGGATAGGCTCTACAATTCTAGCGTGGATCCTTCTGGTGATTGGTTCTACTGTATCTGATTGAACTTTTTCAGATGAGTTAGAATCTACAATCACACTAAATTTTATTTGAGGATTGTCTGTGCACCAACCATGCAGTGTCATAATTTGCATGCTATCTACTTCTACCTGCAAGGAAATTGAAGTTCCTTCTTGAAGTGGTTGAAAAAATTGGACATGTCGGTTGGCAATTCGGCGATTGGGTGGCAAGATATCATGCCGTCTGCCCATATAAAATGGCAAATCCAAAAATGTTGCC
>JAKLHB010000054.1 GCA_022710345.1 Planctomycetota bacterium | reverse complement strand
CCATCCATGCTGCTCCCTGGCTTTTTCCTGGCTGCCCATTTTTCCGCCATGGGCATTTTCCCAACAGATATGGTCATCATTGTCACAGATAGGAGATACCTAGATGCCACACTCGTGGCCATTGCCTTGGAAAGATTAGGCCATACATCATACGCTATCCTCAATGGTGGCATGGATCAATGGATAGCCGAAAAGCGGCCCTTAAGCACAGAACTCCCTAGCATCACAGCCACACAATACCCAATTCCCAAAAGCGATGAATTTACTGTCAATGGCAAAGCAGTTCTTCAAGCACAAAAAAGCCGTAGAGCTTTGATCTTGGATGTTCGCCCAGTGGATTATTACACCGGTAAAAAGCAAGATGAAGCCCGCGGAGGCCATATCCCAGGGGCCATCAATCGTCCCTTTGATGATGACATTGCCAAAGGCGCGGAATACCATGCATTCTTGCCCATCGAAGAACTCACAAAAATTTATCAGGCCATCATTCCAGATAAAACAACACACGTGATCGTCCACTGCCGCACCGGGCATCAAGCAAGCCAAACCTTTTTCGTACTCCGCTCCTTACTTGGGTATGAAAATGTCCAATGGTATGATGGCGGCTGGACAGAATGGGCTGCCAAACCTGAATTTCCAGTTGAAAAGAATTAAAATAGCCGCTACCAAGTTAAGCGATTTTGATAGAATGAGCTAAAATTTGGGTATTTTGAATATTCGGGTATTTTGAATATTTTTTTTGCATTCTAAAAATACAATAAGCCGTGACCATCAATCACGGCTTATCTATTAACCATACAAGCACTTGTATTAGTTTTTTTGCTTGAAATTTTGACGATACATAAATCCCACCAAACCAGCCAACATCAATATCCAGGTTGTTGGCTCAGGGACTAGGTTAATGGTAGTCGAAATGCTGGATGGGCCAGTGTATTGTGCATGGCTCACTTGCAATTGGCCAGTGGTTCCTTTCACACCCAGCAATGCCCAAGAACCACGATATCCCTGGTTAAAGCTGCTGGCACCCAAAGATAACAACGCATTGATGCCTGCAGTGGTCATCTGGCTCACTGCTTCATCCTTGACAGCCGCCAAGACAATTCGGCCTGCAGATAAGCTGTTGATAAAGCTTGCCATATTATCTGAATTTGCGGTAGATACGTAGGTGTCATAAGATACGCTATTGAGAACGATACCAGTAAACTGGTCAACCACAACCAAATTGACACCACGGCTATTGATAGCATAATCAGTGCCATTCACCATCAATTTTGCTATTCCACCATAATACCCAGGATCATCAAAACCGGCTGATAAAATTTGAACATTGATGCTAATAGCAAAAGCTGAACTTACAAAAAATAACAAAAGTACAAGAAAATTTTTTTTGGGCATATTGTTTCCTCCTATTCAAAATCCTATCAATAAATTATTATACGCATGGTTTATAGCTAAAAAAAGATTTACTCCTCAGGAGAAAGAAAAAGAGTCCAAGAGGAGTAAATCATGGAGTAAATCATGAATGATTGTACACAAAAATCAAGATGGAAGCAAATAAAATATCTAAAAAAACATGCAAAAGTTTATGATAACGTTCTTGGAGAAACTCCACCATGTCAATTCAAGAAAACCTTGCTTGCTTTCACCTATGATGGATTTTTATAACGCAATTGTTTCATAGATGTTGCATCACTATGCTTTCGTAACATTATATCATCTTTAACTTCTTATTCCTATAAATGAGAACAAAAAAGTAAGTTTTCTGGCCTTTTTTGTTTTTTTTTCTTGACGAGTTCGCATTCTCTGATACAATGACTTAGTTGCCTTTGTTGATCCAAAGGCAAAAGCTCTCCTTGGTTTTGTGGGACCATAGCCATGTCGGCGGAGAGCATGTCTGTAGTCCTCTAGTTTAGGAAGAAAGGAAATGCAAGCAACTACTCTCGAAACCTCTACCAATATTTATGTGCCGCAGATCGCTGAGATGATTTCGATTGTGCAATGCACTGCAATGGAAAAACTATTTCGCCTGCGGTTTTTAGATGGGCATGATTTAGGCCATCAGCCTGGGCAGTTTGTGGAGATTTCTCTTTTTGGGGTTGGTGAATGTCCGATTTCTGTAACATCTTCACCTACTGAACGAGGCTATTTTGACCTCTGCATTCGCAAAACTGGCAAGGTAACCGATGCTCTCCATAAACTTCCTGTTGGCTCTAAGGTAGGAATTCGTGGGCCATTTGGCCGCGGATTTAACCCAGATGAGATGAAGGGCCAAGATATCTTATTCATTGGTGGAGGTATTGGCTTGGTTCCTATGCGTTCTTTGATTAACTATGTGATCCATCCTACCTATCGGCCGAATTATCGAAATATCACAATTCTATACGGTGCCAAAAATCCAAGTGAATTTTTATTCCCAGAAGAGATGGAAGAATGGCGTAATCGCAAAGATATTGATTTTCGTATTACAGTGGATAAAGCTGTCCCTGGCTGGCAAGGCAATGTAGGTGTGATCACAACTTTAATTCCTCCATTGCAATTGGATGCTCTGCATACATTCTGTGTCATTGTAGGCCCGCCGATTATGTATAAATTTGTCCTCATCAGTTTAGCAGATAAGAATATTCCTGAGGACAAAATCATTATGTCTCTGGAACGACAAATGAAATGTGGTGTTGGAAAATGCGGACATTGCGCAATTGGTGAATATTATTGCTGCATAGATGGCCCTGTGTTTAAATATCCAGAAGTTAAGCACATTAAGGAGGCTCTGTAGATGAGCACAGTCCTTACAACTTGTCCATATTGTGGCTGTGGTTGTGGATTTTACCTGCACACAGAGCACAATAAACTTGTCGGAGTTACTCCTTCGCAGGAGCATCCTGTGAGCCGAGGCACTTTGTGCGTCAAAGGTTGGAATGCACACGAGATGGTGCATCATCCTGAGCGTCTCAAATATCCAATGATTCGTGAAAATGGCGTTTTACGCCGTGCATCTTGGGAAGAAGCATTGGATTTTACAGCTCGAAAGCTCCAGGAAATCCGTGATAAATATACCACCGAAAGCATTGGTTTTTTCACATCTGCTAAGGTAACCAACGAAGAAAACTATGTGATGATGAAATTGGCTAGGGGAGTATTCCTCAATAGCAATATAGATCATTGCGCGCGGCTCTGACACAGCGTCACAGTGGCCGGTCTGGTCGCTACATTTGGTTCTGGAGCCATGACAAATTCTATCAATGAGTTTCAAAATGCAGAATGTATATTTGTCATTGGCAGCAATACAACAGAGCAGCACCCTGAAATTGGTGCACGTATCATAGAAGCAGCCAAAAAAGGCGCAAAGATCATTGTTTGTGATGCTCGAAGCATTCGTTTGGTAAAATATGCAGCAGTTCATATCAAACAGCGCAATGGCACAGATATTGCTTTGCTCAATGGAATCATGAATGTAATCATTCAAGAAGACTTATACGACAAGCAGTTTGTGGCCGAACGTACGGAAAATTTTGACGCACTCAAAACCTTGGTAGCCAAATATACTCCTGAGTATGTATCCAAAATCACAGGTGTTCCTGCAGATGACATCATCAAAGCAGCACGAATCTATGCAACTCATAAAAAGAGCATGATTGCCTATGCTATGGGTATTACTCAGCATATTTGCGGAGTGGATAATGTAAAAACCGTTGCAAACTTAGCTATGCTCACAGGTCATGTTGGCATGGAAAGTACAGGTGTCAATCCACTGCGTGGCCAAAATAACGTACAGGGTGCCTGTGATATGGGCGGTTTGCCAAATGTGTTCACTGGGTATCAAAAAGTGACAGATGAACCTGTTTGCCAAAAATTTGAAAAGGCCTGGGGAGTGACAGGTATTCCACGCAAAGTTGGCAAAACAGTCACAGACATGCTAGCGATGGCTCACAAGGGTGAGCTCAAAGCATTGTACATTATGGGTGAAAATCCCATGATGTCTGACCCAGATACCAAGCACGTAGAAGATGCGCTAAAACATTTGGAATTATTGATTGTGCAAGATATTTTCCCGAATGAAACTACAGCATTAGCACACGTTGTGTTACCAGGTTGCACTTTTGCAGAAAAAGATGGCACGTTTAGTAACACAGAACGTCGTGTAAGTCGCGTTCGGAAAGCCATTGAGCCAATTGGAGAAAGCCGTCAGGATTGGCAAATTATCTGTGATTTAGCCCAACGGTTAGGCTATCCCATGAAGTATAGCTCATGGGCAGATATTCTACGTGAAATCAATGAATTAACCCCAAGCTATGCTGGAATCACACCAGAACGCCTAGAAACTGGATTTGGCATTCAATGGCCATGCCCCAATAAAGACCATCCAGGAACGCCTTACTTACATAAAGGCAAGTTTACAAAAGGGCTTGGCACCTTTGTTCCGTGTGAGCACATTGAACCCAATGAGGTTCCAGATGCAGAATATCCACTCACATTGACCACAGGTCGTGTGTATTGGCATTATCATACAGGAAGCATGACTCGACGTACCAATCTATTGGAACGAGAATGCAACCAAAATTTTGTGGAAATTCATCCAGACACTGCCAAGAGCTTGAACGTTCGCAATGGCGAAACCGTGATTGTGGAAACCCGACGAGGAAGCATCGAAATCCCCACCAAAATTACGGATGAAATTGTTCCAGGCCTTATCTTTGTCCCATTCCACTTTACAGAGGCCAAGGTCAATTTGTTGACCAACCCAGCCCATGATCCGGTTGGCAAAATTCCAGAATATAAGGTCTGCGCTGCACGCATTCGTAAGAAAGGGTAATCCAATGAAGCTCATCCGAAAACAAAATATTCTACCTTGGCTCCAAAGTCTTGGCCAAGATCGCGAGGTATGGGCACCTATTCTCAATGGAAATGGGGATTTGCTATTTCAACAAATCCATGAAGGCCCGATTTGCTATGACCTGAAGCCCATGATTTCTTGCCGCCGCATCTTATTTCCACAAGAAGAAAAACTGTTCGAAGTCCAAACAGACGGCACAATCATTGCAAAACCAGACACAACCAAACGTGTGCTTTTTGGCATTCGTAGCTGTGATGCAAAAGCAATTGTATTCACTGACATGTTTTTTAGCAAAAATTTCCAAGATGCCTATTATGAATCCAGACGAAAAAATGCGCTCTTGATCACACTTTCCTGCCATGATCCAATGCCTACTTGCTGGTGCAATACATTGGGCACAGGCCCATTCTTGGACAAAGACTTTGATTTGCAGCTTTACCCAGTTCAAGAAGACGCATTTTTAATTGCAATTGGCAGCGATGCTGGAAAAAGCGCGCTAGAAGCTTCAGCATCATTATTTGAAGAAATGCCTGATTTACAGGCTAAAGCACGCATTGAAGCACTCAAAGATGCGACCTTGCTCAAATTTGCCAAGAATATTGATTTTGCTCAGGCTTTGGAATTGGCCAAAGAACGAAAGATTTCGCCCAAAGTTTACGATAAATATAGTGAAGAATGCCTGGCCTGCGGTGGATGTGCATTTGTATGCCCAACCTGCACCTGTTTTGATGTTCGAGAATTCACAGAGACTGGCATCATCACTCGCTGCCGTCAATGGGAAAATTGTTTCTTTGAAGGCTTTACCAAAGAAGCAAGTGGCCATAACCCAAGGCGTAGATTTGCGGATCGCATTGCACGACGATTTGAACATAAACTAACGTTTGAGCCTAAAAACAATCATATGGTTGGCTGCACAGGTTGTGGTCGTTGCACCATCTATTGCATTACTAAAATTGGAATGCACAGATTCGCTGAATTAGCAACCACAATCAAATAACAAATGCTTAGATTGCTTAGATTAGTCAAGTAGTATCTTAGCCAGTTCTCATACGAACTGGCTAACTTTTTTAAAGCAGCAATTAAGAAAGCCACGCTCACTGCCACCAATTGCAGCAGACGCTGTCGAACGATTTCTAGCCTGCAAAACAACATAGCAAAGAACTCAAATTTCCTTTGCACGGTTTCTGGGACGCTGCTGAATTTGGCATTTTCTCAAGCACTTCAGAAAACCGCGTTCACTGCCGCCAATTGCAGACGCTATCGAACGATTTCTAGCCTGCAAAACAACATAGCAAAGAACTCAAATTTCCTTTGCACGGTTTCTGGGGCGCTGCTGAATTTGGCACAAGCCAGTTTTGCAACGTAACGAGTTCATCGTGGGTATAGAATCATAATTCCATTAGTAAGGACAAGAGCATGTTCATGCAATTGCAGCAAGAGCCGACACTAGCAAAACGAATTTTTTGGAAATTGGTTAAAACAGCCGTGAAGAGGATTCCACTTGTAGGACCTAGTTATGAATTGGTGGATGAAACAGTGTTAAAAAGTATGGCTGAGAATTATCCAACTCAGGTGAATCGGTTTGTGGAATTGATATATGCTCGCTTTGAAGGAATCATGAAGGAATTGACCATCAAATGCCAAACAGAGGATGCATTGGAAAGAGAATTACAGATTCAACCTATTCAAAAAGAGATGGATCAATTTTGCCAGGACATTCAGAGCAAGCGAAATGGACTTGAATCATTGTTGCACGCAATCATCACGGCAACAGCTATGGATCGAACTCCAATTCAGTTTTTCTTACAAGGAGTGGAACAATTATCCAAAACATTGAATCTCAACGTATCCAACTTGATACCAAGCATCTTGCATAGGATTTTGCAAAAGGGCCAGTTGGCTGATTTATACGAAATTTTGGAAAAAATACCAGATCTTGGCAGCCAAGAGGCACTATACAGAGCAGTGCGCAAAGAAGATAAAGATCGAATTCCAATTGTGATGAAAGTACTCAAGCCAAACAAAATGAATGATCCAACAGCAGTGCAAAAATTTTTGCTCGAAGGCTTTTTATGTTTGCCACTTGAGCATTCCAATATTGTACGGGTGTATGATTATGGAGGATTTTGGAAAGCCCAGGAATACTTCATTGAGATGGAAGATGTTGACAGTGTGACCTTGCAACAATGGGCCGAAGAACATCCTTATGATGGGAGGAACTTAGAAGAATATCTAAGTCTCATTTTACAAGGAATCTCAGGAATTCAATACATTCATGAGAAAAACTTCATCCATCGCGGAATCAAGCCTTCGAATTTTATCGTACATGGAGATATGGTGAAATTGGTCAGTTTAGGAACTATGCAATACTCAGATAGTTGGAAATACACAGTGCAAAACTGGTATTTGACAGTGCCAAAAGAATTGATTGGTACGATTGAGTATATGAGTCCCGAACAATTTGATCAAAGCCTTGGCAAAATTACTTATATGACAGATGTATATAGCTTAGGAATTAGTTTATATAAGCTTTTTACCAAGCGCTTGCCTTTTGAGGCGGATTCTGTTCTAGCATACGGGAAAGCACATACCGAAACCATACCGATTCAGCCATGCGAATACCAGCCCAAAATCCCTGCCTGGCTCAGTCATCTCATCTTGCAAATGCTGGAAAAACGGCCAGAAAATCGCCCAACTTTAGCCACGGTGCAAGAATGCTTGAGCCAAAGACAATCGCTAGATATGAAATGCTCTACGCAAGCAAGTGCAACGACATTGGCATCCTTAGAAGATGAGCAAGTGATTTGTAAAAAGCATATAGAAGAAATGCGGCGATTGGCTCAATCTGGCGACTTCAAACATGCACTAGTGTATTACGAAACAACATTTCCTGCCCAATATAAAACCGATGCTACCAAAGTGATGCGAAATGAAATATGGAATGCTTTACACCAAGCAGAATTGGATTTGATTCAAGAACTAGCTCAGAAAAAGCAGTATAGCCAAGCATGGCAATTGCTATATGATTTGGCAAGCACACCAACAAGCCCGGAGTATCAAAAATTAGCCGCTGAAATCGCTTTAGCTTATGTGAACAATGAATGGTCTCAAGGCCGCTATAAAGAAGCCATGGAATTGTGTGACAATAGCCAAAGAATCAGTCCAGATGGGCAAGCTTTATCCAAAGCAAAGGCTAAAATCCAGGGATATTGGCAGGATTTGCATAGTGTATTGCAGGAGATGCAGCAAGCAATTCAAAGCATGGATTCTCGTGTAAGTTGTAGCGAGAGTCAGGTAAATAGCTTGCTCAAAATTTGCCAAAGGCTGCAAATAAAAAAAGGCAAGGAAAAAGCAGAAATTTTAGAACTCAATATCCCAAGATTCAGTAAAAAGCCAAAATCGTCTCCAAATATTCAAGAAATGCCTGGGCTATTAGAAAGCGTCTTAAAACCAACAACACGCTTAGAAAAAACACCGGCAATCGTGGCAATGCTGGGCAAAAATGCCAGTATTGGAATGATTTTAGAAAAATCACCAAGTCTTGTGCCTTATATAGAAAAGGCCTCTAGTCTAGGATTGAGTTTTCTAGGCATGGCAAGATACTCATGCGGTGGAGTCTCTCATGAAATGTTAGAATTTTTTCATGAGAAAACAAGCATGAAGTTTGTTTTGATTCCAGGTGGATCCTTTCTAATGGGAACTTCACCTGATGAAGCAGATCGTCGGGAGGATGAAGTGCAGCATGAAGTGACTCTATCGCCTTATTTCATCAGTAAGACACTTGTGACCCAGATAGTATGGCAAAAAATTATGAACAGCAACCCCTCTTATTTCAAAGGAGATGATCGGCCAGTAGAGTGTGTATCCTGGGATGAATGCATGGAATTTTGCAAAAAAGTCGGACTATCGCTGCCAACTGAAGCGCAATGGGAACACGCATGTCGAGCAGGCACACAAAGTGCATATTGTTTTGGAAATGATATTGCGGATCTAGGAACTTATGCCTGGTATGACGGCAATTCAGACAAACAAACTCACCCAGTAGGCCAAAAAAAGTCCAATGCATTTGGATTGTATGATTTTCACGGAAATGTTTGGGAATGGGTTTTAGATTGGTATAAAGACTATCCTAAAAGCCGTGTGATAGATCCTACAGGACCAAGTAGTGGTTCTCGCAGGGTCAGTCGAGGCGGATCTTGGAGCAGTTCATCATATTGCCGCTCTGCGGTTCGAGGAAGTGGAGTACCCAGCAATCGGCTAGATCGCTTGGGATTTCGCGTGGTGGTATGAATTTTTCCTAAATTTTTAATGCTTTTTCGTATGTGTAAATTGAAAAATATTGAAAAATCGAATCGTAAAGGAAAATTCATGGATTCACAAGCTCGCATGAAGATTGCCCAAGATTTGGAGCATACTTATTTAGTAGAAGCTGGCGCAGGAACAGGAAAGACAACCTTGCTTGTGGCTAGAATCTTGGAGTTGATTCATACTGGACGGGCTACTTTAGCTCAAATTGTAGCGATTACTTTTACAGAAAAAGCAGCGGATGAACTGAAAACACGCATTAAACAAAAACTAGAAGAAAATTTTGCCCAAGCATCTGATGTGATCACCCAAGGCCGTTTTCAGCAAGCATTATTAGGATTAGAGCAAGCGCAATTGACAACTATTCATGGATTTTGTAGTAGCATTCTGCGTGAAAAAAACACAGGGAATTTTTCGGATTGGAATGCGAATGTTGCTGATGCGAATGTTGCTGAAATGCTCTATCAGCAAACTTGGGAAACATGGATATTGCAAAAAGCCGAGGATTCGGGCAATATCCTGCTAGAATTGCTGCGCATTGGAGTCAGTTTGCCACAGCTTTACAAAATGGCCCAACTTTTAACGAATCATCGAGAATGCCTGGCTGAATTTCAAGAAGACTCTGTTCATTTACCTCTGGCTGATCTAAAGCATTTTTTTGAAGAGCACATTGAATTTTTGGAATCTAAGCTAAAAGATTGCAAAAATAAGGAAGACCGAGGGTATCAAAAGATCATTGATTTGATCAAAGAATGGCGCTTTTATACCAAACTCAGCGAGGCTGAATTAGTCCGACGGTTGATTCATGGCATGAATATCAAGATTCTCGGAAATAAAAAGAATTGGGACCCAGGCACCACTCTCACAACAATCAAAGAACGATTGCAAGAGATTAAAGCAAACTTTGATGGATTCTCTATTGTAGCTAGGCATAATCTATTGCAAGAGGTCATTGCATGGCTTCAGGAATTCGTAAGATATTATCAAGAAGCCAAGCAACAAAAGCACCTGCTGGATTTTGAGGACCTCTTAATCCACACTCGAGATCTGCTCAAAAATCATAAAGACATACGTGGAGAATTGCAGCAAAAATACCTTTTTATTTTAGTGGATGAATTCCAAGACACAGACCCATTGCAAGTGGAAATTTTATTTTTTTTGGCTGAAAAAGAGCCAAAAGCAGATCAGTGGCAAGATGTCGAATTATTGCCGGGTAAACTATTTATTGTAGGCGATCCCAAGCAATCTATCTATCGTTTTCGCCGGGCAGATATTGAAATTTATCAGCAAGTAAAACAGCGATTGGGCCCTGAATCTTGTCTAGCAGTTGTCAAAAATTTTAGATCTACTCCTGAAATCATCCAATGGATCAATGAAGCATTTAGCCATTTAATTCAGGCTCCAGCCCAAGGAAATTATCAACCGGATTATATTGCTTTGGCAGCATCACGTGGGCCTGCTAAACGACATTCTGTGCTGTTTCTCAAAGTCATGCAATCACCCGGGCATGGATTAGAAGCACCTGCTCGAATCCAAGAAATCTTAGACCAGGAAGCATCCTTAATTGGGCAAACTATCCAACAAATGATTGGAGAAAAATGGCCGATTTCAGACCAAGGCCAAGAACGGCCGATTGCCTACTCTGATATTGCTATACTCTTGCGTAGATTCACTCATGTTGCTAACTTGGAACATAGTTTGCAACAATATCAGATTCCATATCAAGTGATAGGAAGCAAATCTTATTATAGCCGCATTGAAATTAAGAGCATCATTGCATTGCTCAAAGCCATCTTAGAACCGTATAATTCAATCGCGGTCGTAGCTGCTCTGAAGTCTCCAATTTTTGCAATCGCAGATGAAGATATCTTTCTTGCCAAGCATCATTATCAAACTTTAGATTATCGCAAAATCGAGCAGCAAGAGATATCTCCTGATATTTGGAAAGCCATAGCTGTCTTACGACATTTGCACCAGCAAATCGGAAAACAAAGTATTCCTCAATTTTTAACTCATATTTTTGAGCAGACAGGTGTCCTTTTTCTCTTTTTAGGCATGCCTCAAGGTGAACAAAAAGTAGCCAATCTTCTCAAAATTCGAGAGCTGGCGTACCATTTTGCAAGGTTAGGAACCACAGATTTTCGGACTTTTGTGCATTGGATAGATGACCTGCAAGAACGAGAAACAGAGGAAACAGACAGTTACATCACAGATGGCTTTGACCAAGCCGTGCGCATCATTAGCATTCATCGTGCAAAAGGGCTAGAATTTCCTGCTGTGTTTTTAAGTGATCTAAGCAGCAAAGTCACGCGCAATCCTGAAATTTTATTTGATAAAGAGCAGCATAGAATTGAGTTTTCCATTCAGGGGCGACTTAGCCTTAAAACAAAAAATTATGAAACATTGTTAGCCGCAGAAAAAGAAAAAATACAGGCTGAAGAGCATAGGCTTCTTTATGTTGCAGCAACACGTGCCAAAGATTATCTTTTAATTCCAACGATTGTACAAGATAAAGGATATGGGCTTTTACTGCAGCCGTATTTAACTCCTTCTTTGGGCCAAGAGTATTGGCAAGCGTATCAGCCACCAAAACCAATTTCCTTAGGCCTTCATATTCCTCAAAACACAACATCTACTCAATCTCCATCGAATTGGGTCAAACATAGGCAAGAATGGCAGGTAGAGCAACAAAATTTTATCGCCCAAGGCAGAAATGGCCCTGTGGTCTTAGGCTTGCCGTATGGTTTAGCACGTGCCAATGATCCTATTTTGCCAAGTTTAGCATACGTACGTCGTCATTTGCTTTATGACGTGATAGCTGCTACGTTGGGCCAAATGGATTTTTCCAAGGCCATGAAATTGTCGCCTGATTATGGCGATCATTGGTTGGAATACAATGCAACTCAACATTGTCTCACGCCTACTGAAAAAGCTAAGGCAAAAGGTATGATCCAGCAACTCCTGGGATCCGCTCTTTTCAAGCGTTTTTGCAGCAGCCAAAAGCAGTTTGCCAATTGGCCATTTTCCTGGAATTGTCAAGGTAAATTTCTTTATGGCCAAATTCCTTTATGCTTTTTAGAGGCAAATGAATTCTACTTGATCATCTATAGCACCCAAGCTGTTGCAAGCAAATTTCCAAGTTCTAAGGATATTTATGAACATCGTTTGTTAGTCGGACTTTACAGCCTAGCGTTGCAGGAAATCACACGCATTGCTGTTCAGGAAGCGATTATTTTTTTCTTAGATGTTGGAACTGCTGCAGCCATCACGATAACGCCAGAGCTCCTACAACAGGCACGGCGTTGTATGGCATAGCATGCAACGCCGGGTGTGTATTCAATGCCATGATTCAATCGCGCCTCAAGCAGCAACCGATATTACCACAATATAAAGTCTCTCTATTGAAGTACAGCTCACTCTCTGTGACAAGAGGCTCAATGACATGTTCTGTCGCCATATCAGGCAACTGCCAAATAATCCCACACATCCAGTAAACCTGCGAACTTCTAAACTTGAAATACCAAGCTTCTTTAATTTTAGCTGGCCATACATAGCAAATTAGACAATTGCTAGCAATTAAATACAAAAAATTACAAACTAAACTTGATGGCTCTTCCCGCAGAGGAGCTTGTACCAAATGTTGAAACCATGGTAGAATTATGCTCAAACATTTTTGGGGTGACCAATTCCATACCTCGTCATTTTCAACACGTATATGAAATGGGTCTGGCCAAGGGGCCATGTCAACAAAAATGCCCTCGGCAATCCGTTTCACAATTTCGGTTATTTCTGGGCTATCTTCTGAGATATTTTTCCATGCCTCCTCGCGCTTTTCCAATTCTTGTACCGTAAAAGGTCGCCAAACTTCCAAACATTTCTTGATTTTCGGTGCTAGAGTACGGATAGTGAGTAAATTAGGATCAGCTTTAACTAGGCCATCAGGCGGTTGTTCTGTAGACATCCAGATTAATCTTTTTTCTACTCTCATCAAATTTTCTACCGCTGGTAATTTGCATTCTGTCTTTTTCTCCCGTTCGCGTGGTAAGAAAAGCTGCTGAATAATCCCTCTATCATTGCGCCTCCGCCAGCCAGTACAAAGTTCTATTTTATCAGATGAACTATTCAAGCTCAAACTGTGTCCGTTGAGTTCCAAACTAGAAATTGTTACGCTTGACTTCGGTATTTCAATGACTTGATCAGTAGGAAGTGCAATTTGCAGAATTTTATCTAACGAAAAATCCCAGGCAATTTTTTTTTCGCAGATTCCGCGTGCTAGAGGCAGTGGTATTTCAGATTCTATGGCACCAGTGATCACCAAATAAATAAGGGCGTTAGTCGTGTCCAATCTTTGAGGATTGGGAATGGATATTCGTTCTTTTGAGAAGTCGGTCTCAATTACAATATATTCAAAGCTCTCTTTTAATATTGCTCTGAAATTTCCCTCCAAGTTTATTGCCTGGAATTTTTTAATCGTTACAGCCGGTCCTAAAGATATAAGAGATTGGTCGAAAAATCGGCACCATTCTATGAATTCAGAAGGGCTCTTCCTATAAGCTTCCGTATGATAAGAAAAATCAAAATTTCTCCTAAAAACGATAAGAATTGTATTCTCCCTCAATTCATAGCGATATCTTGTCTCGCTATACGTTTCATATTGACTGCTTATTGCTTGAGCCGCTTTCAAAAACGGGCTATCTACCTTTATAGCACAATGCACGAACGATTCGCCAAGGAAGATTTTTTTAAGGAGTTCTGGCTCATAAATTTGTTTTTGCGTTAGCCGTGCCACATCAATATCGGGGCTGAAACTCCAGTTCTGTTCTTTACCTTTTTGCGCATATATAATTTTATCTTGAGGTTCAGAGACATTTGCCTTTTCAACGCAAATTATCATTTCGGCAGATGCCAAAACACTTTTATCATAGTTGAATAACCAATTTTTCTCTTTTAGAAAATTGAGAGACTTAATCTGCATTTCATCCTGTGGAATATATAAAAAGATACCAACTCTAGCATTTTTAATTTCTTCACGCGTACTCTCAAGCAACAAAATTTGTACACAAGGGAGGAGCGATTCTATTGCGCTGATACCCTCGAATGTACAAGTAGACGGGATAATCCAAATAGTTGTAGAAGAGTCCATATACTTCTCTCCTTGATATGGTGGCGTAAGTTGTCCACTTTGCCGTGGGTGGGTTCTGAGACAGTTGGATTGTTTTTGCTCTTGAGGGAATAGTAGGCATCTACGCCGATAAAATCAACGGTATCACCTTAGACTTACTTCATCACCATCACGGACTAATTTGGTATGATAGTTCCTACTCATAATTTTCTCCTCATGAAATTCTCTGTCCATTTCTTAGGAGCTGGCCTATAGGCTGTAACAACAACAGTAGGAGCGGAAGCCTTTTGGGCTGCACCAAACGGCATGGATAGGCTAGCCGGTCGTCCCTACAAGCGTATGACATAAGGAATGCTTTATTTTATGTGTGTAGGGCATGCTCATCATGTACAGAGCATGCTCATCAAATGACAACCGCCCAGAAACCTCACTTGCCGGCTCTGGGATAGTCAGGGCAAGCGTCTATTAACTGTGCTTCTTGAATTTCGGCGGTCGCCCTACACGCGAATAACATGCTCAATCTTTTCTGTTATGCGTGTAGGGCATGCCATCAAAGACAACCGCCGAAGCAACCTATGATAGCGCGCGTAAATATGATGCAATTCCTTTATGATAGCGCGCGTAAATATGTTGCAATTCCTTTATGATAGCGCGCGTAAATATGTTGCAATTCATTGTGTCATACGCGCTGGCATAAACACGGCATGACATCAACGGATCGTTGTCATTCGGAAATGCGTTATATCAATATGCATAACATAATATTTTACATCATGTTATGCATACATCCGTAAAGAAAGGCTTAGGTCATTTGGAGAGAGGCAACTAGGCTATCAGATATTCAAATCGTTTTTTGAACTCTTCGGAGGTGAGGTGCATGCTTTGGGACATAGTTTTGAGCAGGGCTGGGTCTTGGAAGTCGTTTTGTTCTAGACGAGTCATATAGCTGCGGGCGATGCGATAGAGACCGCTTTTGATATCCACTCTACGCACTGCGGTCTTTTTAGTTTGCGGGTCAAGCATGTCCTCAAAGTAAATGGGAATCAGCTCGCCATTGAATACGCAGATGATGGCATTTTTTTGGTGCTCGGGCTTGGTGCTTAAAAGATAATTGACCGCGTGATATCCTAAATCCTTGGTATATTCTTGGTCAAAGGGGATTGGGTCTGCGCAACGGAGGACATATCCAAGGTCAATATCAATGGCGCGGAATTCTTCTTTCCTGGTTTTGAACCTACGTTCGATTTCTTGTTTCAGGACTTTTCCCAATGCTACATCGGCCAAGGGAATATGGCCAAATTGGTCGAGTTTGATCTCTCCGCCAATGGCTTTCTTTAAATCTTCTTCAATCAGATTATCGGAAACGCCTTCCGCAATCACAAGCACGCCATGGTGATAGCCTAAAGCTCGTTGTTTCAGTATAGCTGTTTCAAAGATATCGCAAATATGGGCTAATGGTATTTTTTTATTTGCAAATTCTTCAGGAATAATGGCAAGTGTTGCACCAGCGGATTTGGTAATGCCCAGTGCCAAATGACCTGCTGTGCGGCCCATGACCACCACAATATACCAACGGCCGGTCGTGTTGGCATCTTCCATTAAATTTTTCACCAGGCTACTACCCAATTCACGGGCAGTCTGGTATCCAAATGTAGGCAAATTATGAGGAAGTGGTAGATCATTGTCAATTGTTTTGGGAACATGTGCAAATTTGATTTTTCCCTCAGCCATTTCAGCAATTTTGCTTGCGCCATACGCAGTATCATCGCCACCAGTGGTTACCATGTAGCTAATTCCCAAGGAGTTAAGCATTTTCACAGCATTGCTCACACCATTGGGGTCTTTGACAGGATTGGTGCGTGAGGTTCTCAGAACCGAGCCGCCATTAAAATGGATGCGGGCAACATCGGGAATATCCAAGAGCTTGATATGCTGTTGCAAGAGGTTCGGGTCTCCTTTGACCAGCCATTTATATCCATCATATATGCCATATACTTTGTGTCCCTTATGGCAGGCTTCCATGGTCACCGCAGCAATCACGCCATTCAATCCAGGAGCAGGGCCGCCACCAACCAAAATACCAAAATTTCCTTGTTCTTCGACCATAAAATCACCAAATTCAATGCGGCAAAGATAAACTTAAAATGCCGCATCCTTTCTTAAAGAAAAAACTTCGACACTTGGACAATCATGCCAAAATATACTATAATATTTTAATGGAAATGCAAGAGAATGGCGCAAAATATTTTTCATAGGAGAAATTTATGCCGTTGGCCAATGATTTTACCCAATTACAGACATTAGAAGATACTACGATCCGTATGGCAGAATGTTTGCAGTCTGGTTTGAATAAAATATATAAAATGATTTGCCATATCTCCAAGGAGCTCATGCGCACCAATAAAGACGTAGAATATCATACGCATAGCCCTGAAAAGATACTGATCTTGCTCCACAAAACCGTGAATAGCATTGTGCCTCTTTTTGCCAAACTTCATCTTGATATCACCCATCGCCAGGCCGTTCAAAGCATTTTAAACAAATATCAAGAAAATAACCTTTTATTAAGCAATATCTTACAAGAATTTGTTCGGCTAGAAGAGAAAATTTTCATCCAAGAAAAAGAGGCGCAAGCTCTGCTCAATAGCAAGCTTGACGCAGAAATCCCGATTTTTATAGACAAAATCCAATTCCTACGCCGGAATATACTAGAAATCAAGCAAAACGTGCTGGAATTGTCCAATGAGTATCATCAATCACAGCAAGAACTGCAATCCATTCTTGATCAAAATCCTAACATTACGATTTCTCAAAGCCTTTATGAATTTTTAGCTCATCATGATCGAAATTATGCTCAATTACTCAATACAATTATGCAGCAAGAAGATAAGCAGATTCGCGAAATTATGCTGTATTTAGAAGAACAGAATCCCGAAGCCGCTGGCCAGGGGCTGGAAAATGCTGAATTGACTTGCCGAAATTATGAAACAAAGCTGGATTATTGTTTATGGCGGCTCACCAGCCAACGTCGGGCCATAGAGTCCAATGCACTGCGTGTGGATACGTTAAGTTTAGAGATGTCCTCTCAACACCGCAAGATATTAGGCAAGCTGGCGAAAACCCGTAAGCTTGCTCAAAATGCAGCCCAAATGAGCGATCGTGTCCTCAATAAATACCATCGTCTCAAACGCCGCGTTCAACGATTAGAGGCCTTACTTGCCCGTAAACAGGAGAATGGGCTAACATATTATGTGAAAAAATTATGGCATTGGTTAGGCAAAATTTGGAAATAAGAGCCAACGATTGGGAAAGCGGCTTGATTCCTGAGGCTCGCCAAGAAGCAGACTCCGAAATCTAAAATCTCAACTGCTTCTTCAAATTTCTATATCTTTTAAACTGGTATAGTTTTTGCTAGAAAAAAATTTTTTCAAAAAATTTTTTTTTCTTTCTCTCACATTTGATTTTTTCGTTTTTTTATGTTAAGCTAACTTCAATCATCAACCCAGGGCATTGGGCTCTGGGTTCTGTTTTGTCCGTGAAAGGATATATTTATGTTAAGATTTACACTTTTGCTGCTTGTTCTGTGCCTACCGCTTATGGCAGCGGATAAGATCTGCCTAAGTGAACAAATGGCTCAAGTACAAGCCATGCGTACTGAAGGCATGAGCCATGAATCTGTGATCCGTAACCTGACCAATCTGGATACCGAAAGCACACTCCAACTCATCAGAACCCGCACTGACTTTGTACAGCAAAAGCATTTCCGCTATAATATGCTGTATCGCGGCGTTCCAGTATGGGGCGAACAAATCGTGATCGCTGAAAACAGCGCTTGTCAAATTGTGAGCATGTTTGGCAATGCATTTGTTGGCCTGGAACGCGACATCGTGGATGTCACTCCTGCTTTTGATGCCAAGACAGCCCTGGAAAATATGAAGGCCCATCA
>JAKLHB010000539.1 GCA_022710345.1 Planctomycetota bacterium | reverse complement strand
CATGGGCCCCAGCCTATCCTGCATGAAGGCAGAAATCTTACGTTCAGCATACACTACTATTATAGTGTAAAACAGAAGTAATGGTAGAATGAAGAAAAGAGTTGAGAACACAGTTTACAAGCCAATTAAGCCTCAAATGTCAGTTTTATATGCATATTAAAATTTGCCGAATTGCAAAAAAACCTACATCACTGCAATTTTATAGGCTAATTCCAAAGCGGATGTCGTTCCAAAGTCACTTTCTCCTGGAAAAAGAGCCTCGTAGATGCCTCAAAAGCTTCAGTATAATCTGAAACAAAAAAGTGTTGACTAGGCTCGCCTTCGGTATTCAAAAGCATATTTTCAGACAAATAATTTTGTAACGCTTCGGCCACCACAACAGCAGAGTCCAATACATCCACCCGGCCTTGATAAAATGAACTGATCTCTTTTTTTATAAGTGGGTAATGAGTGCAGGCCAAAACGAGAGCTTCAATGTCTTTAAGAATAGGATCTTCAAGATATTGAGCAATGATTTCATGACTGATTTGATTGTTAAAGAAACCTTCTTCAATCATAGGAGCCAAAAGGGGTGTGGCTAATGATTGCAGGCGGATACCTTTATTGGCCTCATTAATTTTGTTTGTATAGATGCCTGATTGAACAGTGCGCTTGGTACCAATTAAGCCTACTACTTTTCCTTCATACAGTCGGGTCACCAATTCGACCATGGGATCAATTACATTCAGGATGTGAGCATCCTTGCGCACATATTCTTTTAGTAATTCATATGAAGCCGAGCTGGCTGAGTTACAGGCAATCACGATTACTTTACATCCCTTCTTCAGTAAGACATCGGCAATTTTTATAGAATACGCTTGTATAGCTGCTTCTGATTTATCTCCATAGGGGAGGTGGGCTGTGTCTCCAAAGTACATCATATTTTCGTGAGGAAGAAGTTGCCGGATAGCATGCGCCACAGTTAGTCCGCCTATTCCGCTGTCAAAGATTCCAATAGGAGCTAATGCTTCTTTTTTCATGAAGATCAAAAATAGCGGCAATTGTGGGGAATTCGTAATATTGTGTCCAAACTTTAAAACGAAACAGTCATGGCTCATAACCTGCTTAAAGGAAAGAAGGGAATTATTTTTGGAGCATTGGATGAAAATTCAATCGCCTGGAAAACAGCACTCAAGGTGAAAGAAGAAGGGGGAGAATTTACACTTACCAATGCGCCAATTGCTATGCGCCTGGGAACAATCAACCAATTGGCTAAAGCCTGTAACGCTGAAGTTATTCCTGCGGACGCTACTTCCGAGCAGGACCTTACCAATCTCTTTAGCAAATCCATGGAAGTATTGGGGGGCAAACTCGATTTTGTTCTACACTCTATAGGCATGAGCCCGAATATTCGTAAAGGAAAAGAGTATGGAGATATGAATTACGACTGGTATTTAAAGACTCTCGATATTTCAGCGCTCTCTTTTCACAAAGTTCTTCAAACTTCTGAAAAATTGGATGCGATGAATGAATGGGGTTCTGTAGTGGCTCTTAGCTATATCGCAGCCCAGCGCGCCTATCCTGACTATACCGATATGGCCCAGGCGAAAGCGATGCTCGAATCAATTGCCAGAAGTTATGGGCAACGCTATGGTTCAAAGAAAAAAGTACGAGTTAATACGATTTCACAATCGCCAACAAAAACAATCGCAGGTACTGGTATTTCTGGTTTCGATGTGTTCTTTGATTTTGCTCAAATGATGTCACCACTGGGCAATGCAACTGCTGAGGATTGTGCCAATTACATTGCCGTTATGTTTTCGGATTATACGCGCATGGTAACCATGCAAAACCTGATGCATGATGGAGGGTTCTCCGGCTCAGGTATTACCAATGAACTGGTTCAACGTTTATCTAAATAGTTGATTGTTGTTGGTTATTTGTTGCTTGGTTTTGCCAATAAACGAACAACGAACAACTAACAACCAACAACTGACAACGAACTACAAATGTTTCA
>JAKLHB010000538.1 GCA_022710345.1 Planctomycetota bacterium | reverse complement strand
CTTCGCGGCAAAGAACTTTGCTGCAGTGCAATCTTATACGAGAGTTCTACAATAACGCTTTTGCATACAATATATTGCATTTTTTGTAGCCGCAGGCTTGAGCTTATGCCAAGGGCTAATGGCAAGCTTGACGGCAAACATACTGCTATGAATGGACTTAGACTCCAGCGCAGGCTTGGCCTATTGCTATGAATGGACTTAGACTCCAGCGCAGGCTTGGCCTATGGAAGTCTTACCATGTCCTATGGAAGTCTTACCACTGCTCTCAAATCTGTCAATAGCGTGCCCGAAGGAAAGGTGATCACTTTCCTTTCGCGCGGACCAAAGATGACTTCCATGGTTTCGTTGCGTTGGTACGCATCTCTCCATCCCGTAGCACAGCCGATTTCGTAGTAAAAAATACAGCGCACTTTGCAATCATTGGTGTTGATCCATTCTTGTTCGCAAATATTGCCTGGTTTCACAAGGCGAATATAAAATACATTTTCTTGGTTTCCTGCAAATAGGCTATTGGACAATAAAAGTTGCATACAAAAGAAGAGGATGATTATTTTTTTGAACATAATTGGCTCCTTTATTTTTTGGAAAATTTCAAAATGTTTTTGTTGATTCCTGGTGCTTCTTTTTCTCTTGGTGCTTCTTTTTCTATAGTCGTTCGGGATGCTTCTTTTTTTCATTTTTTCCAAAAAAAATGTTCCAACAAGTGGGACAAACGATTCAAGATCGTTTAGCTTTTAAAAGGAACTTCTGGACGCTTTCTTGGTCTAAGCATAAGATATTTAGTTTTGATGTTGTATATGAAAGGAAATCATTATGGCAAAACAATGGTTTTGCGGATTTTTGCTGTTAGGATGGATACTTACCATGAGTCCACTCTATTCACAAAGCAAAAGCATCGAAGAACTTTGGCAACAGGTCACTCAATTTCAAAATGAGCAGAAATACACACAAGCTTTAGAAACAGTGGAAGTGATCTATCAACAAGCACAAGCACAGCAAGATCAAGCGCAATGGAGCAAGGCTTTGCTACATGTCGTGGCCCTAAAAAGGGGATTACACAGCTATGAAACCGCAGTGCGGTTTATGATGGAAAACCCATGGCCAACAGAACCTAAATATAAAGCCTTGATGCATTTATTCTATGCCACGACATTGTTTGATTATTACACCAACTATGCTTGGGAAATCAATTCCAGGGAAAAGGTGTCATCTTCAAAAAGTGTGGATCTAAAGAAATGGACTGCACACGATATTTTTGAAGAAATCAATCATCAATATGGGGTTGCATCTCAATATCGAGATATCCTGGCCCAACTTTCGGTATTTGATTTTTCAGAATACATTGCGCGGCGAAATTATCCGAAGGAGATTTGTGCTACTTTGTATGATTTTTTAATCACGCAATGGATTGCATTTTTAGGAAATACCAGCACGTGGAAGCCAGTCGAACTCAAAGAGAAATATCAACTGGACTATGAGATGCTGGCTAAGGCTCCGAGCGAACGAACCCGTCCAGGAGATGATTATTTCACCAATGTGAAAAATCATCCCATGCTAAGGTTAGTGTATCTGCTCGACGAACTCTATCATTTCAATATGGCACAAAAGCGATTGGGTTCAGCTTTGGAAAGCCAGATTCTGCGCATGGAAAAGCTGATGGCTGTTTTTGATAGCGAACAGCATATTGCTGTATTCATTGAACATTTCACAGGCTTATTGGCTGAATTCGCCCAAGATTCATGGTTTTCTGCTGGTCAATATCAATTGGCAAGGTTGTGGCAAAAGAAAGGTGACCTTGTCAAAACAGTCGAAATAGCCATGATCGGCTATACCAGGTACCCCACAAGCCATGGTGGCCAAAAATGCTTGTATTTGGCTCAAGCTATAAAAGCTCCAGGCCTTGAAATCCAAAGCATGGCTGTGGATCGTCTCAATGCTCCTTCTATTCAACTGAGGTATCAAAACATAAGCAAAGTGTATTTTAGAGCATACCTGTTGGA
>JAKLHB010000537.1 GCA_022710345.1 Planctomycetota bacterium | reverse complement strand
TCCAGGGAACCGTGCGAAATGAAAAAATCCAGGACCCGAGCAGCAAGCTGGAATACGAACTGGATTGCGTGGTCGAGTTAGATCCAGCGCAATTGCCCATAAAAGATACGGCAGTGGCTAAGATTGGGTACGGAGACATGGGTCAACCTCTTCCCAAACCAAAAGGCATGCTCGTGGTGGAGGTCAAAGACCGGCAGGAAAAAACAAACCTGGCCCAAGTCATGCACTTTATCCAAAGCCTGCAAGCCTTGCAGCGGGTTTATGGCCTGACGCATGTCTATGCCGTGTTCCATTCCTGCGCCGGATTCTACAAAAATGCTCAAAAGGAATTGATGAAGCACAATATTTTTGTGGCCGAGTGCGAACCAAAAGAGGCATAAGGATAGCATGCCGCAATTGCGAGCATGCTATGCGACTGCATTGCTTATGGTATGTATAGACCGGCTGGCCGCCCTTACATCGGAGGACAACTATGGGAGATCGTTTTTATTGCCAACGAAATGCGAGATTGCATGAGAAATATAGGATATCCGAATTCATAAGCCAAGCTGGATATGGTACTGTGTATAAGGCCTATGAAATCGCCTATCCTGAGCATGCCGTGGCTGTAAAGTTCATGCAATGGGCATCTGGCACTGAGGCAGATGAAAGATTTTGTCAAGAAATGAAAGCCCTGCAAGGATTGAAACATGAAAATATAGTCAAGATCGAAGAAATAGAGGCACAGGAGAGCGATAAAATGCCTTTGTGGTATGCCATGGAATATCTAGAAGGTCTATCTTTAGAAAAATGGCTGCGACAACCAACACGAAAGCTTTGGGAAATTGTGGAGTGTTTTCAGCAACTGGCAGACGCGCTTCAGTATTTACATGGGACTGGGATTGTGCATAGAGACATCAAACCGCAAAATATCATCATGCGCAGCAAGGACAAGATCAGCCCTGTGATCTTGGATCTAGGCTTGGCATATATCCCTAAGATGCTGCTCAGCACAATGTCTTCAACTGTGAAAGGCACTCCCTTGTATATGTCGCCAGAGCAGATGCAAAACGCTGCTGGATCCCATGATTTGAGGGTGGATGTGTGGGCATTGGGAGTAACGTTATATGAAGCTTTGACATACGGACGGCATCCCTATCTTCCCAAAGGCTATACACCTCAATCCAGTTTTGCGACGATGCAAGATATTCTAGCAACCGAATATCAAGACCCTTTGTCGTATCATCCAGAGCTAGCAAAAATAGATATGGCTGATGTTTTAATCAAGATATGCGCAAAAGCTTTGCAAAAAGATAAAGCCCAACGCTATAACACAATGTCAGAATTGTGTACAGAGCTTGGGGAATGGAAGCCCCGTAATTTTAAAATATGGCAGAAAAAAGCGCAGGAATTGCAAACACAAGCAAAATATGGAGAAAGCATCATGAACTGGGAACAAACCTATATCTGGTTGCCCAAGAAAGCAGAGGAAATTGTGCCCCGACTCAGAGAATGTTGGTCAAAGGTATACCCGATGATGCCCATTCATCTAAGAGAAAAAAGTCAAGAGGCCAACCTTGATCTAACCTGGCAAAAGCTAGAAACCAGGGAATTCTCAAACGACCAGATTTCTCCAGAAGAGCATTGCTATTGTGTGTGGGGTAAAAAAATTCCTGGATTCACATACCTGGGCACAGCCACATACTCCTGCGGCTGTGTGACGAATGAAGTAAAGGAATACCGCCACGAAAAAACCGGCCTGGAGTTTGTGCTGATTTCAGGTGGGACATCCGAAATGGGGAGCAATGATGGACATAGTGATGAACAACCCGTGCACCAAGTCACCCTATCGCCGTATTTGATGAGCAAGACATTGGTGACACAAGCAGTGTGGCAGAAGATCATGAACACTGATCCATCGTACTTCAAAGGAAATGATCGCCCTGTGGAATCTGTTTCTTGGGAAGATTGCGTGGAATTTTGCAAGAAAGTTGGCCTATCGCTTCCCACTGAAGCCCAATGGGAATATGCTTGCCGTGCAGGAAGCAAAACTCGCTGGTGCTTTGGAGATGACAAGGCACAGTTGGA
>JAKLHB010000536.1 GCA_022710345.1 Planctomycetota bacterium | reverse complement strand
ACACAGGAACTTTTTCATAGTATTCTGGATATAAATATAGCCTCTGACCCATAAGACCTAATCCATTGAGGACCATGGCCTTGGTTGCACTGGAATGAGGGACTTTATGATGTCTGCATTTCCTAAGCCTTGAGTCTATAACTTCTCCAATGCCAAGACGGTCGAAAACTCCCGATACAAGGCCCAAATGATCTATCTGGGTTGATGTGATCTTCATTGCGCTTCCCCTTCAAGATCATAATGGATGTATATTTTATAAAAAATATGTGGTTGCAAGAAAATGTTTAAGGAATGGATGTGTTAATCCGGAATGTCGGGTCTTTGGCAGTACATGAAAGCACAGAAGTGGAAACGTGCTGAATTTGTTGCGAATTCAATTAATGAATTCGACTCTCAAGAGGAAATACAGAATGCAAAGTTGATGCTGGATTGGAATAGTAGAGTGATAGTCCTGCATTGTATAGGATTTCCTGATGGCTTGGAATTCGAATTTGATGATGATCTTTTATGCAAAGCTTTGAAACCACATACGGAAATCAGTGGCTTTTCAGACAACGAAGTTGCAGTAAGAGATACATTTGATAGGTTTTTTGATTATCTAGAAAAATTCGATCATTTTATTGAGTCTGGTTTAGTCAATGCTATTGAATTTAAACCTTATCTAAGATATTGGCTTAATTTAATTGGAAATGAAAATTCTGGTAGAAAGCGTCCTATCGTTATAAAAGCGATATGGAAGTATATTGATTATTATGGATATACTGGTGTACAAAAGCTGTTTTGCAGATATGGTTATGATATTCACCCAAATTAAGATAAGAGATACAGCTTAGCTCTTGCACAAACTTTTGAAAATGCCAAAAGTAGGTGCCGGGGGCGGGATTCGAGCCCGCGACTTCGAGATGCCTCAGGAAGCGCGCAATAATCGTGTTTACCCTATGAGTCTCGCGCCCTAACCAGCTAGGCCACCCCGGCACGGCATAACCCCTCGATTGATTTGTTAGATAAGGTTTGTGCTTCCCCTATGAGATCTGTAGAGTCCCGAATGTTTGGCATTTATATACCCCGCTATTTCTTTTAAATCTAGCCTGTTGCATTAAAATCTTTCTCCATCCTGGAAAGGAATAAGTTTAGCTTGCAGCCATCCGGCAATCTCGACCAAAATGCATCTTCTGGGGTTTGCAGATAGTGCTTTTCATCAAGGCTCTCGTGGTAGCGTATTGAGTTGTACCAGTTCAAGAATTTGTCAAAATCATCAAATAACTTTCTGCTTTTCTCGTAAGTATGGTACCATTTTTCGATTTTGCCATTGGTCTGAGGATGCTTGACTCTGGCAAGGATATGTTTGATCTTATTTTCCGTCAGGAATTGGCTGAAAGCACTTTCTGAATCACCATTTTTATCCGTCTTGTTGGCAAAGAATTGCGAGCCATGATCGGTTATAACCTCTCTGATCCATCGGATCTCGCCAAATTCTTCAAGCGCCTTTTTCACAAGGTCGATGCTTGCTGAAGCCGTTGCTGCTGAAAATTCTCCTCCGGAAAGAATGAATCGAGAGCTATCATCAAGAACCACGCAGACCTCTTTGCCATTAAATCGACTGGTATGCCAATCAAGATGGACCGCGGTAAGGCTATGTTTTCGTTCGTACCTTATCCATGGCTTTCTGCGCTTCTTCTTTTTATTGTTCTCATTGCTCAGGCCATTCTCAAGAAGGACTCGATGGATAGCGTTATGGGGTATATGCCTGCCATATTTATGCTCAATTATTTTTTCGAGGCGCCTTGCTCCAGAATTTTGCTCTTTGTAGGTTTCCAGAACGAGGTGAGTATCTGATTCACTGAGAGTCATCTCTGGACGCCCAAATTTTTTTGGCGCCCATGGCTTCCTGTTTTTCATCCAGCAACTCCAGGCACGATTTACTGTTCGGATGCTAACCTTCATCTCTGCGGCAATGATTTTGGAGCTAATGTTGTTGGTTTTTGCCCTGATTATGTACTTGACCTTGGCAGGAGTCAGCTTTAAAACTTTGTTTCTTCTGCCTTTGACCATGCCGTCTTGAAGTGCATGAGTATAT
>JAKLHB010000535.1 GCA_022710345.1 Planctomycetota bacterium | reverse complement strand
CTTCCGATCTTGTATTCATTTAACAATTGCGAATCTTTTCGAAAAATCGCTGGGTAGAATAAAGTTCTACCATCAACAATAAAACTGTTTCTAACTGCCAATCTGGGATTGAAATTCGTGTTTTGGTTGCCAAATTCATTCTCCATTTGCGTGCTGGATTCATAAATGGCAGACTTGACATTTCCTGCTGATTTCGAATCAAGCGAGGCACACGAAGAACCATATTAAATCCCAGATGATTGGCCAAAGTACCTAGAATTGCATTGATAACAATATTTGTAAATTCCAAAATCACACTACATTCCATTCGGTCATATTGTAGTTGGATTTGGCGATTGCGTTTCAAAAGACTATTGACAAAAATTGCCATCCTTGCAGGATCAACAATCAAAATCACTTCTCCAATCGTACCAGGCTCTTTAGGCCCTGTACTAAGGACATATTCACAAAATTTTCTTTGTGCGTATTCTTGGACATATCCCATTGGCCGCAAAATGGCTTCCTCTACCTCAATATTGACAGGGACTCGAAACATCGTAGCTAACGACTGACGCGCTCTCTGAAGGCCCAGAGAAAACATATTCGTTAAGAAATTGATTTGGGAGGACGTTAGTTGAACAAAACTCTCTTCTTTATTCACGGAAATCGCCGGGCTAGAGGAACCCGCACGCCGTATATTGAGTTCATTGCTATAAGGATGGAAAGTAATGACTCGGCCAAAAGAGCCGCCAACATCTTCATAAATAATTGGAATAGAACATTCTTGAAGAATTTTTCGCGCAATAGCAATGTTAGATTGGCCAACATCAAAAACAGAACCTACTTGAGCGCAGCCGCCTACGATTTGAGCTACAAGATAACGTTTCTCTCCTCCCTCACGAAGCACGGCATCAATGAGTTCAGGGATAGATTTTTCTCCATAGTTAAATGGATTTTCATTATCTTTGGAGTATGGCAAAAGGTAATGATTGGCACCGCCAACTTTATGAAGCTTATCATGGAGACACACCGCAATGCAAGAGCCTAAAACTGTTTTAATAACCACAGGCTCTGAACCAGCATATAATTCACCTGGCTTAAGGTATACTAAAATATAGTTTTCTTCTTTAGGTTCCATGACGCTTTAATACCTCTTGCAAAATTTCTTCAGTAAGTGGTTTTTCAATCAAATCATGGGCACCCATTTCTTTAGCTTTTTTATAAGTCTCTTCTTGGATATCAGCCGTGCAAAAGATAAAAACTGCTGGCCAACCACGCTTTTTGATTGCATCCAGGACTTCGAATCCATCCATATCCGGCATCATTAAATCACAAAGCACAATATCCGGCTTATATTGCTCAAAAACGGCAATTCCATCTTGGCCGTTATCTGCTGTCACCACATCACATCCCATTTGTCGCAATATTTCACTATAGTGGATTTTCGGAAATTCTAACTCATTGTGCTAGAATATACTAAAAAAATCTCCTGAAGCTGTACCAATCAAAATAAATCAAAAAAAAATTCTTTCGGAATTAAAAGTTCTCTTTGATAGAATGCTTGAATTTACGAAAGAAGAAAAGCATGAGCCTTTATAAGGCTTATGATAGCACATCTTCCGAAGGTATGTTAAGTAAAAATTCAAAAATAATAGCCAAATTATTGTAAAGGATACTCAGATGGAATTACTTAAGTATATAGAATATCAAAATTTTGTTGCAGGTGAATTGAAGAAGCGAAAAGCTTTTGAGAATGTAATGGAAAAATTGGTGCAGTATAGGGATGAATTTTTGTGTGTGTTTTGTATTGACCTGGATGGGATCCATGAAAAATTGAGGCAACTATATAGTTCGCATAAGGTTGGGAAAAAGCCGTATGATCCGCAGGCTATTTTGCGGTCGTTATTGTTGATGCATGCGTTTCAGGAAGACAGCATCACGAAGTGGGTGAAAAAGATGCGGACTGATCCGCTAGTTGCGATATTTTCCGGAATGGTTCCAAAGAAAACACCAGGTGTAGGAACATATTATGATTTTTTCAAGCGATTTGAAAATGGACCGCACCAAAAAAAATGCGAGCATCGAATTTTGGCAAGTG
>JAKLHB010000534.1 GCA_022710345.1 Planctomycetota bacterium | reverse complement strand
TTTTGATTGATACAGATTAAGGATCTTTTTTTAGTATATTCTAGCATAACAAGTTAGAATTTCCGAAAATCCACAGATAGACTGCACGTAAACATTGAATTTTAGGTTTGCATATAAAAAGGGACACAAGCTGAGCTTGCGTCCCTTTTTGCGTTTTTATTCACCAAATGCAACAACACGAGCAAACGCTGCTTCTCCACCTTTGAATTTCCAAGGGAAGCACCCAATGGTGAGCCGGCGATTTTGCAATTCAGGAGCACTAATCTCGCCGCCTAAATTTTCCATATGCATGCAGTTATGGGGAAAAAGCTTGTTATGGGTCAACTGGTAGTCGTCGAGCGGGAAAAGTTTATCCACTTGTTCTTTGCCAAATTTTGCTTCTGCTTTTGCGCGTACACGATCACATTGCCCAAATGTGCCTTTGCCCAGGAATCTGCCAATTGGCAAATCCATAGGATGGTCTGTGGAAACAGCATCCACGCCCCATATTTTGATTTTCTTTTTGAGCAACCAATCTACCATGTCTGGATGTGCACCAGGATGATAATGAATATAGCGCTCTTCATTAGCTTCGACACCAAATTGAGCATAGCGATGCCAGCCAGTATGCAGTACCAAAATATCGCCTTCTTTGACTTCGACACGTTTCTCAATCATCTGAGGTGTATAAACAGCAAGCTCATCCATTTCACTGGTTAAATCAACGATCACGCCTGGGCCATAAAGCCAGTTTAAGGGAATTTCATCAATGGTCATACCATTGGTCAAAAAATGCCGAGGGGCATCCAAATGCGTGCCAATGTGGTTGGATGTTTGGATATACTGGGCATTCACTCCATGCTCTGGTTTACGCTTGAAATACTTGACTTCAAAAGGTGGATAATAGGGCCAAAAGAAGACTTCTTGGTTGAGGTCTTGAGAAAGATCATAGATTTTTTTCATGCAAATTCCGCTAAATCTGTCCTTTTGAAGGACAGCAGTGCGGCCTCCGATCATCAGGATAGTTACTTATATTTGCACTATACGTTTTTTTCTGCTCGCTCTAAAGCCTGGGATAAAGCTTGCTCTCCGAGCACTTCCGCAAGGTGGCGACGGTATGCTGAGGATGCGTGCAAGTCATTGGGAGGTGTGAGATCGTTTTGAGCAGCGATTTTAGCCGCTTGCTGCAGTAGGTCTGGGGTCAGTTGTTTTCCAATCAAAGTCTTGCAAGCTTGACTTGCCATGATTGGGCCTTCTCCGACTCCCAAATAAACCAACCGCGCCTGGTCGCATACATTGCCTTTGCCTAAAACAAGAAGGCATGCTACGCCAACTAGCGCAAAATCGCCTTTCCGACGCGAAAATTCTTGAAAGGATGATCCAGCGTGTGCGGGCATGGGCGGTATAGCGATCTCGACCAATACTTCATTATGCTCTAAAGCTGTTGTAAATAGGCTGACAAAAAATTGTTCAGCAGGAATCCAACGTTCTTTCTTTTTATTTTTGACCTTGAATTTTGCATTCAGGGCCACCATCACTGCTGGCAATTCTGCCGCAGGATCAGAGTGTACTAGGCTTCCGCCAATGGTTCCACGTGTGCGAATTTGAACATGGCCTATCCAGGGCATGACATCATGAAGCAATGGTGCTTTTTGGGCAATCAGTGCATCGTGTTCCACTTGATAATGACGGCTGAGCGCACCAATTTGAAGCCCTCCACTCTTATCTGCTCGAATGTAGGAAAGTTCTTGGAGGTTATTGATATCCACTAAATACATAGGTTGGGCCATGCGAAAATTCATGGTTGGAATCAGGCTTTGGCCACCTGCTAATATTTTAGCATCTTCTGGATGTTGATAAAGGAATTGAAGACATTCATCCAAATTTTTCGGAACAAGGTATTGAAAAGGGGCTGGTTTCATAAATCTTTGTACTGCCTAAGTTCTTTTTGGATGATCAGGCAGTGCATCTCCTGTGTTTATTGATTCAATCAGCAATAATCCGCTTCTCACTGATTTACAAACCAACGGACTTTAACCACCGCAGCAGCCGCAGCGGCAAAAGAAGCAAAAATAAGCAGTGGCCGCAGCAATGGCACCAACAATAATCCAAAATACTTTAGAACGTACCATTCTTTTG
>JAKLHB010000533.1 GCA_022710345.1 Planctomycetota bacterium | reverse complement strand
ATAACAAGAAAAGAGCTGTACAAGCCGCATTGTCATAGAATAAGACCCGGAGAAAAGGGCGGAGAATATGTTTATACCAATTGCATACTAATAAATGAAGAAACACATCAAGCAATACACGGAACAATCAAGACGCTTGCCAAATTCATAAAAAGCAATAGGCTAAAACCAGCAAAAGAACGAAAACTCGTAGAATTGTGGCGAAAGGCCCATGAATAAGACATGATAAAACTGCTAACTACATCTGTAAAGATACAGGCTGCACAGAAAAGATCATCGTCTCTCTTTACGTTGGAACGCCGTATGACGCGAAAGTGTCCTGTACGGTGTGGAGCGGGGGAAAAAGTGGAGATAACATCAAAATTTTACCTATCGCTATAGAGGCGGAACGCAAAAGGTATATTGTTTTGGAGATATTCGGAATCGTTTAGGAAATTATGCCTGGTATGGTGACAACTCTAATGCTCAAACCCATCCAGTGGCACAAAAACAACCCAATGCATTTGGCCTGTATGATATGCACGGCAATATATGGGAGTGGTGTCAAGATTCGTATGCTGCATATCCCACCAATCCTGTGATTGATCCTTGCTATCAGCATGGTGCTTTACGGATTCAACGCGGAGGTTCTTGTTTTAATCGGCCTACATTTCTACGTTCTGCGTATCGTACAAAAGATTTGGCCCACAAGTCCCGCAGCCGTTTAGGTTTTCGCTGTGCTGCAAAGCTATCTGAGAAATAACGTGGAGCCATTTGAAGAAAGGATTATTGTTCATTAGCGCATGCTTGCTGAAATGGATCAGCTTCATGCTGCCTCTTCGCCTGTATCCTTGTGCCCATACGGTATTGGATTGCAAAAAACTGTTTTCTGGATTGATTTTCATATTTTTTTATGATATAATGGCTCTCCAAGTCTTCTGCTTGGCTTAGCAAACAGGCCATACATGAGCTGTTCGATGAGGCCTAATAGCAAACAGCCCATGCATAAGCCATTCGATGGGCGCAAAATTTGGATGAGCGATCAAAATTTCTTTTTATATGTGTGGCAATATGGCTTTTGTTTTTTCTTATCGTAGTAGTCTTGATGGTATTCTTCGGCTTTCCAAAATGTCGTAACAGGGATGACCTTGGTGACTACATTGTAGCCTTTTGTTTTGAGGATATGGATGAGGTCATTGGCAGTCTTTTTTTCAGCTTCATTGCTATAAAAAATGACGGATAAATATTGTTCCCCAATGTCAGGTCCTTGGCCATTGGCTTGTGTCGGATCATGGATCTCAAAGAAAAAGCGCGCAAGTTCTTCATAGCTTATTTTACTTGTGTCATACGTGACTTCCACGACTTCGAAGTGGCCTGTATTCGAATAACAAACATCTTGATACGAAGGATTTTCTTTTTTTCCGCCCATATAACCGGAGATTGCTGAAATCACGCCATCTTTATGTTCAAATAAATGCTCTACGCCCCAAAAGCATCCACCTGCAAAATAGGCGCGTGCTAGCGGCCGGGTTTCTTGCTCAGGGACAAAGACAAGCGAGATAGAATTCACACAGTGGCGAATATTTTTCTTGGTGAGGCCTTCTCCTTCAAAAACATGACCTAAGTGGGCACCGCATTTTGCACATAATATTTCAGTTCTTTCACCATCAGCATCTGTTTTTCTTTGAATTGCATTTGGCACTTCATCATCAAAACTTGGCCAGCCACAAGACGAAGGAAACTTATCTGTGGAGCGATAGAGCAAGGCATTGCATCTTTTGCAGTGATAAGAGCCTTTTTCAAAAAATTTGTTATATTTACCACTGAATGGTGCTTCTGTGCCTTTATGGATAATCACCCGCTCTTCTTCGGGTGAGAGTTTATTATAGCTTTCTTGAGCCATGCTTTTTTTCTCCTCACAGGAAAACAAACCAAGAGCAAAACCTATGCAAATCACGAGAAATGTTTTATGGATCACACGAATCTCCTATCAAGTGTAAGGTATGAAATGTTTGGAAAATCATCATTCATTGTCTGAATTATCAGACATGAGGATTCGAGCTATAGGAAGTTTCCGGTGCCCCTTCAGGGCACTGCAAGATACATCTACACCTGGGGTTAGAAACCCCAGGCTTTATCCCCAAGCCGCTTCGCGGCAAAAAACACAAAAGAAA
>JAKLHB010000532.1 GCA_022710345.1 Planctomycetota bacterium | reverse complement strand
AAGCACTTGCATTATGCATTTTTATTGTAAGGATTGTAAAACTTGCTTTCTGTGTTACTACAGAAACCTCTGATTATCTAGGAGCTTTTCTATGACGCATGATTGCTTATGGCTCTCGATTTTTTTGAAAAACCCAGAGCCTATTTGCGTGGTAGAACCATCACACTGGAAAATTGTGACTGCGAATCCAAGTTTTGAGACTTGGACAGGGTATGCTGAATCTGATTTTCTTGAAAATCAGGTTCAGTTGTCTAATATATGCTATAAAAAAGATTTAAAAAATATGATGCAACGCTTACAGCATAGCGATGGAAGCCAGCATCTACAGCAAGAATTGCGTCTTACTACAAAAGGTGGAGCGATCAAAGATGCTGAAGTCACACTTCAATTTTTTCAAAGAGAGCAATTATTGTTGCTGATGTCTTTTCATGATATTGGGGTATATAAAGAAATTGAGCACGATCTTCGAGAAAAAATAGCGTTGCATCAACAAAAACGGCTTGCCAATGTTCAGAATATCTTTACTCATCAAGAATTCTTTGAACGGCTTCGAAGAATGCCGGCTTTTTGTCGTGAGTTGGTCCAATACAAAACTCTATCAGAAATTTCTGCAAAAGCTGTTGAATGGCTATGTAGTGATTACGGGTTGTACTATGCTGCAGCGGCTATTTTTTGGGTACAAGATGACTATTTAGAATTAGCTGCTTCTCAAGGAAATTTTCCACTGCATCGCTTTCATCTCAAAAAGCAGCATAAGCTCGCGCAAATTATACGAGGTGAAAAAAAAATCATAGGCGAATCGGGTGGGGAATATGGCCTGAACATTGGCTTTGGTGCACAACAAGGTGTGTTGCAGGTATTCCTTCGAGAAATGGAAATTGCACTTGTGAAAGATGATGCCCTATTGCGCCAAGCTCATGCAGATCTTTTAAGTAATGTCGCTCAATATCTAAGTTTCCTGCGTGCACAGGTAGAGTTGCATTCCAAGATTGCGTATTATGAGACCCATGAAAGTTGGTATAATCTATACAACCATGTTTTCTTGCAGCAGAAAATGGTGGAATATTTAAAAGCAAATCAATCCTTTTCCATATTCATACTCAGCTATGACTCATTTTATCAAGATTCTTCGGCTCAACAGCGTATGCAAAATTTGGTTGATATGGTAAAAAATTGTTTTTCCAAAGATGCGATTTTAGGCATTGGAAGTCCGCATGAGCTCTTGGTACTTTCTACAGATTATCAGGCTATGGTTTCCGCACAAGTGCTGCAAGATCAGTTGTCGGATAAGAAACTCAATACCGGAATTTCAGGTGGAATTGCTTATTGTGATTTCAAAGAACCAGAACTTTTATGGTATCAAGTACGAACCTGCGTCCTGAAATCTTATGAAGAAAAAGATGGCCAGTTTTACTCATGGATTGGCACTGCCAAATGTAAAAAAATCCAATCCAGGCGGAAAATACAACTGACCTAGCAAAGCCGAAAATACTGACCTAGCAAAGCCGAAAATACTGACCTAGCAAAGCCGAAAATACTGACCTAGCAAAAACCCCGAAGCCTTAGAGCTTCGGGGTTTTTTCTCAATATAACGCTTTTGGGATACCATATCTAGCTAGCTATTTGGTTTTTGTGTGCTGCCTTGCATCGAGGATGCATTCGGGAGTGGCGATGTAGTGTTGGTTTGCGCAGATGTATCTATGGGCAATGTTTTTTGTGTGCTGCCTTTCACCGAGGATTCTTTAGGGAGTGGTGCTGTATCTATCGGCAATGAGATAGCGCTTGTTGTGACGCTGCCTTTTAATGTTGCATCATTAGGCAATGAGAGCGGAACTTTTGGGCTGCCAGCCAATGTAGATACATCTTCCTGTGAAATAGCAGGCAACATGGATATGTTTGCTTCGGGTGAAATAGTGGATTCTAAGTCAGGTGAAATAGTAGGCAATGTAGATATATCTATTTCAGAGCTAGGAAATGTAGGTGGTTCTAGCTCAGAGCCAGACGAAATCATAGGCAATGTGGATGGCTCTATTTCAGCAGATAATGCGGGTGGCTCTATTTCAGGCGAAATAGTAGGCAATGTGGATATATCTACTTCAGAGCCAGGTGTCATAGTGGGCAATTCAGAGCCAGGTGTCATAGTGGGCAATTCAGAGCCAGGTGTCATAGTGG
>JAKLHB010000531.1 GCA_022710345.1 Planctomycetota bacterium | reverse complement strand
TAAATGAAGTACGAGAAGTGGTAAAGATCGCTAAACAATATGGTTATAATGCTATTTTACTTCAAGTACGCCGGCGAGGAGATGCTATTTATTTCCCTTCATATCCCAACACAGAACCCAGGATTGCTTCCTTACCCAGCAATCTTGATACATTGCAAGCATATCTTCAAGAAGCCCATGCCGAAGGTATTGAAGTACATGCCTGGATCACAACATTTTTAATTTCTACATCAACACCTCCCACATCTCCTCAGCATGTATGGAATGCACATCCTGAATATTTAATGGAAAATGCTCAAGGATCAAAACTGATGGCTGAAGGATATTATCTTGACCCAGGGCATCCTGGCGCATTGGCTTGGAATGAGCAAGTTGTGATGGATCTAGTGACACATTATCCCATTGATGGACTTCATTTTGACTACATTCGTTATCCCCAAGCAAATGCAGGCTATAATCCCACTGCCATTGCTCGATATAATGCTGAATACGGCCTGACCGGAAAACCAAGTTTTGATGATCCGCAATTTGCAGATTGGAGAAGACGGCAGATTACCGATTGGTTACGATATATGTATGCTAAGATTATCTCCGTCAGCCCCAAAGTCAAGGTAACAGCAGCGACAT
This sequence comes from Planctomycetota bacterium, assembly GCA_022710345.1. GTDB lineage: Bacteria > Planctomycetota > Uabimicrobiia > Uabimicrobiales > JABWCH01 > JAKLHB01. The sequence continues at coordinate 1,547 of JAKLHB010000531.1, read as the reverse complement.
TTGCTGGTCGCAGCGATGCCTATCACAATCGTTTTCAAGATTGGGCCACGTGGATGTATGAAGGAATGCTCGATGCCAACGTAGCCATGAACTATAGCAAAGATTTAGGGACATTCCAGGCAAGATGTCAAGACATCATGCAGTATAGCTATGGGCGACATGTATATATGGGAATTGGAGCATATCTCCTCAAAGCCGAAGATACAATCACCCAGTTGCAATATGCACGCAAAAGCCTATGCCCTGGCATGATTTTGTTTAGCTATGCCGCAAATTGCAGCACTGGAAATTGGTTGAGCACATACGAAAACATCTACCAAAATTGCTTCTACACACCAGCACAAGTCCCAGATATGCCTTGGAAAATTAACCTTAAACATGGGCATATCATAGGAACTGTGAATGTGAAAGATGAAGGATTAAGGTTATATAACGCAAGCATCGTTGTCCCGATGTCCCGCAAAATCATCAAAAGCGACAGCATGGGCCGTTTTTCTCTCTTAGGCATTCCACAAGGCGAATACGACGTACTCTGCCAGGCACCAGGGTTCAAAGTGGCTCAGCAAAAGATCAACGTAATAGGCGGCAAAGTTGAAGTGCACGATTTTTTCTTAGAACGCGGCGAAACATCTCCCATCATTTTGGATAATGAAGACGCTCAACGCACAGGCAATTGGTCTCTTGGCGTTTCTGCACCTGAAAAATATGGCAAAGATTATCTTTATATTGGCAAAACAAACACGTCTGCCAATGCATTCTTTGCATTTCCAAGTTCTTTGCATGGGCAATATCGAATTTATGCATGGTACAGTGCAGGTACCAATCGCACTAAAGCTGCAGAATATACCATTAGCCATGCCAATGGATCCGCATCTGTCACGCTCAATCAACAACAAAACGGTGGAAAATGGAACTTATTGGGCACCTGGGATTTTTCTTGGCCCAATCAATATGGAATACGCATCTTAGAATCCAAAGAAGACGGGAAAGTCGTGATTGTGGATGCCATTAAATTAGAAAAAGTAGAGTAAATAGTCTGTCAACTCAGTTCCTTTACATCTCATGAAAATGACGCATCATAACCATCAGCGTAGCCGTACGTAGCCGTACGACTACGTTTTTTCAAAGGACCAGGTATGTGTTCAAAAATTTATGTTCTAAGCTTGTTTGAGTCAGCATAACATTGACGTTAGTAAAATATTGATTTGCAATATTTTAAACCACTATTGTATAGATATTAAGTTTCAGCATATAAAGCACTTGCATTACGCATTTTTATTGCAAAGATTGTAAAACTTGCCTCCTGTGTTACTACAGAAACGTCTGGTAACATATCGTAAGCTATTAAAATCAATAATATATTGTAAGCCAACATGTTATATTAACAAATATTCCATTTTTGCATTCAAGCAATCAGGAGATTCCCGATGTCGGAAAAAAGTCTTTCCAAACCTAATCTAGAAAAATCCAAAAAAACAGCCACCAAAACTTCCAAACCCAAAGTAAAAAAATCCACAGCTCCCAAGACCAAAAAACAAACGCCGCCT
>JAKLHB010000530.1 GCA_022710345.1 Planctomycetota bacterium | reverse complement strand
AATGCATCAAACTTAATTTTATCCACACGATATTCAAATGCTGGCGGCAGTGCTTCTTCCATCCGCGTCGTCAATCCGGAGCCACTCAGCAAAAGGAATATCTTTTCATTGCAATGATACTTGTTCAAGATCGGGATGCAATCGTACGGCTCTCCATTTTCATCCACAAACGATCGCCCTACTTCTTGGTATTCGTCCAGCATGATCACTGGCGATAGTTTGAAATAATATCGCATCCCAACTGTAAGATCAATCGAACGTTGAATATTGGTATATAATGGATACGAAACACTATACTTATACCATGCTGTGATCATTTGGTGGAAGGGTTCATAATATCGTTCTTTGGCTTCTGGTTGTAGCTCTTCTAAGTTCGATAAGAGCTTATCAAGTTCATTATTATTTACCAGCTCTGGATTTTGCGTCAAAAATCCCAATGCCTGGCTTAAAAAAACGATCATCATCTCTTCTGCCACCTGAATGACCGACTTTTTACTGCCTTTTTTCTCATCCAGGTTCATGAACGAATAGAAAAATGGGATCACTCTATCGGATGTGCTGAATAAATAGTCATAATATCGCTTGAGGAATGTGGTTTTTCCCATTTTCCTCATGCCAATCAACGCAGTGTGCCATCCATTTCGCCGGTTCGATTCAATGGCTCGGAACATGGATTTTCGGCCGACAAACGTAAATGAAGGTAAATCACTATCATCTTCTCTTGAAAGAACATACGGCACATCCTCACCCCAGCCTGACACTTTTTTAGCACGAGGAATAACCGGCCGCTGACCAGTGTATAACTTGGCTTTGCTATGCTTTTGGATATATTTTTTCACCTCTGGACTTTGGACATACGTCGCAACCTGGGTATTTGCAAACGCTGACTTTTTTGGCTCACTTGGCATCAGGTCCTGATAATACATGATCGCTGGTTTGGCCACGGTTTTTCTACGCGAGGCTGATGCTTTGGATTTCGCAGAAGATCTCTTTCTGGCCGTAGAAGTCGCTGCTGTTTCGGCCTCTGGGGCCGATGTTTGGGCTTTGGACGCAGTGAATTCTTCGGGTTCTGAAGTCACTTTTTTGGCTGTGGTGGATTTTTCGAGTTCTAAGGTCGCTTTTTTGGTTGTGGATGTAGTGGATTCTTTGGTTTTTGGGGCTGCTTTTTTGCCTTTGGATATGCTAGATTCTTTTGGCTTTTTGGTTGTGAACGTACTGGATTCTTTGTTTTTTTGGGTTGCTTTTTTGCTTTTGGACATGGTGGATTCTTTTGGCTTTTGGGTTGTTTTTTTGGTTGTGGACGTAGTGGATTCTTTGGTTCTTGCGGTCGCTTTTTTGCCTTTGGACTCTTTTGGCTCTGATGTTGATTCCTTTGCTTTGGGCATTGCTCCTTTGGTCGTTATGGTTGCTTTTTTGCCTTTGGGTTGAATTGCTTTTTGGGGCGATGATTTTGCTTTGCTGGACGATTTTGCTTTTGCTGATTTGGGTTCTGACAAATCTGGATGATTTTCCGAAGAAGATGAGTTCGACATGATTGGACTCCTTTGCTGAGTTCGAGATGAGAGAAAGAACAATGAAGGAAATTATAGCTCTTTTGGCAAAGAAAAAAAAGAAAATTTGGAAATTTTTTTGAAAAAAAATCGCATACGCTTATGAAATATGATGCCATGTTTTCGGGAAGGCAAGGTCGCTTTACCATCCTATTTCCCTTGTCCACAAAAATAAACATGCCCGTTCCAGGGGTGAATCCCCTGAACCCCCAACAAAGATTGTTCTGCCACGTCTTCCTTATTTTTCCCTGCGCTCCTACCAAGTTTGCTTTACCATCTCATTTCCCTTGTCCACAAAAATAAACAGGCCCGTTCCAGGGGTGAATCCCCTGAACCCCCAACAAAGAGTGTTCTGCCATGTCTTCTTTATTTTTCCCTGCACTCCTACCAAGTTTGCTTTACCATCTCATTTTACTTGTCCACAAAAATAACCAGGCCCGTTCCAGGGGTGAATCCCCTGAACCCCCAACAAAGATTGTTCTGCCACGTCTTCCTTATTTTTCTATGTCCTTCTTTATTTGGACGAAAGAGATTTCCTGCTACGTCTCTTGGGTGATGGTTTGGCAGACATCAGGCCTGACTTAGGCATGCCCATTTTATGGCTTCGCTGAGAGCGGGCATGCCTAAGTCAG
>JAKLHB010000053.1 GCA_022710345.1 Planctomycetota bacterium | reverse complement strand
TGGCATTCTATCAAAGAGAACTTTTATTTCCGAACGAATTTTTTTTATTTTTTTTGATTGATACAGATTAAGTATCTTTTTTTAGTATACAAGAAGCATTTTGGCATTCCCTGTCTTTATGCCAACGCACATAACATAACGCTTTAGATTATGCTATGCGCGTGGACATGGAAAGCTAGACTTCTTTATTCCTTGGGTAATGTTTCACTAAAAGCTTCTAGTGCATCTGCAAAACATTGAATAGGCGGGGTGACTAGGCCTGCTCCAATTTGCCCAATGCCTGGTTGTTTATGAGCGATTCCGGTGTTTACCCGCGGGACAATGCCTAATTCAACGACTTTTGTGATGTCAATGCCAACAGGTGTTCCTCGAAATTCGATGTTGGGGATTTTATAGTAGGGGTGCTCTCCAAGCGTGATTTCATACATTTCCAAAGTTGCTTGTTTTGCCATTTGAGCAGTACCGCTGATAAACCCAACAATCGCAGGTGCAGCAGCCATAGCAAAAGCCCCGATACCTGCTGTTTCAGTGATGGTGCTATCACCAATGTCAGGGTTGGCATCTTTTTCACTAAATCCTGCAAAATATAAGCCTTTGGGAACCGTAGATGGAGCAGTGAACCAACGATTGCCCAGCCCGCTTACTCGAATACCAAAATCTGTACCATTGCGTGCCATGGCTGTAACCATGGTGGAATAAGGAATTCCATGAGCGCTATCAGCAGCGGACTTGCATGCAGCCATAACTGGATTGAGTATGACAAGATCATTGCCATGCAAAGCTTTGAAAATAGCTTCCAAGACAGCATGATCTGCTTTGGTTGCAAGCAAATAAGGCGCTATGGTGCGGATAAAAAGAGATGTGCCAGCTTTATTGCGATTGTGGCCTTCATCGCCCATTTGCAAAGCCTGTGCAAGGAGATTGCGTAGATCAATACCGCCAGAAATTTCAATTGCCTTTTTCAAGACAGGCGCTAAAGTCTGGCTCATCCACTGAAGTCTGGCGATTACTTCTGGAGCGTATGCTCCATATCTCAAGACTTTGCCATATCCTTCATTGATGTTGGAAAAAGCTAAGTTTCCATACGTTTCATTTTTGATGATATACACTGGCATTGAACTTGAAATAATCCCAGCCATAGGGCCAACAGCTTGATGATGATGGCATGAATCAAATTGAATCTTGCCGCTTGTGACCAATTTTTCTGCAGCTTCCGGAGTATCAGCTTTGCCTTCTAAAATCAAGGCACCAATCACTGCGCCGCGCATGGGGCCAGACATTCGCTCCCAAGTAATCGGTGGGCCTGCGTGAAGCAGGAGATTTTCTTGCATCCCAGGGATCACTTCACGAGCTATGCCAATCCCAATCAGCATAGGCTTGGCTTCCATAAGATGCTGCACAGCTTTTTGGTTTGCTTCTGCAATCAATTTCATATAATTTTCCTTTGAAAAATAAAAATTATTGCTATTACGATATTTCCTGATTCTGACAAATTTTTGGAATCATTATGCGGTTGGCAACTCGTTGCTTGTGCCAATTCGGCAGCGCCAAAGAAAACATCCAAAAACAATTTACTTGCATTGCTGTTGCTTGGAAAAGCCAGGAATTAACCAAGAGTGTCTGCTGCAATTGGCGAAAGAGAGCAATGTTTTCTTGAGTCGCCATCTGGTTTCTCAAAAAACATTATAGGCTTTTCAAAGCTTTTAGAAATTCTTGGGCGCTTGAATAGCGTTCTTCCATATTGTCCTTGAGCCCTCGATCTATCACTTCAGCCCATTTTTGGGAAATATTGGGATTGCGTGTCAAAATGGGGACAACATCTTCTTCTAGTACAGCAGCCAAAGGATGAATGTCTTCTTGAAAATTTCTGGGCAAAGAGCCTGTGATCATTAAATATCCAATCGCGGCTAAACTCCAAACATCACTGCTTGCATTCATTTGCTCAAAATTCGCTAATTGTTCGCGAGGCATATAGCCTGGAAGATCACCAATCATGCCAGTCATGATCGAGTTACTAAAACCCATGTTTTCAAATTCATTGCTTATGAACCAATCTCCAATTTTGACAACATTGGCTTCTGTTAGGAGCAAATTGTGCGGTTTTAGATCTCGATGAAAAATCTTTTGTTGATGTAAAAATATAAGTCCTTCCAAAGCCTGAATCAAGATATTTTTTACCTGTTCTAATGGTAACTTCCCGCCTGCGTTAGCTAAAAGATGTGCTACGCTATGGCCTTTGCAATACTCCTGCACGAGGTAGAAACCTGTGCTTGCGAATCCAAAATCCAGGTATGAAATAATATTCGAATGTTTCAGATGATGGTATTTTGAAAGATTTTCTAAAAATTGTTGTTTATAAAATGCTCGGGCTGCAATTTTGGGTAGCATGATTTTGATGGCAATCTTTGTATTATCTTGTTTTCGGCCACTATATACAACTCCCATGCTTCCAATGCCTAACAAACGATGGAGTTGATAATCGCTGATCACACCCGGCTTTTGTGCCCATACATCTTCAGTTTTGGTCAACAGACCTTGCATCATCGTAATCTCGTGTACAGCTTGTTTTCGGCAAGCCTTGCAAATGTAAGCACCAGCCCCTGGATTGGGAATTTCTTCTGCAATATTCTGGCCACAAGAACTGCATTGAAGATAGGTATTGATTTGCTTCAAAATTTTTGCAGGTACTTGGTGGTGTGTGCATTGGACACAAAGGTATATCCCTGGCTTAATTTGGCAGACTTTTTTATTTTCTTCTGGAATAGTCCCATTGCATAGCCAGCAACAAGTAGGAATGTCAGCTTCTAACAGCGTTTTCCCTGCTCTAATTTTATCTCCATTGCCAAGATAGGCCACAGAAAAAGAATATTTTTTTCCTATTTTACGCTTTTTGATGCCATAGCGTTCTTCTTCGCCTTCTTCAGACTGATCCCGCACGAAAGTACCATGCCTACTGCCAAGATCACGCAGTTTCACTTCAGGCAGGTGCACTTCAACGCGAAAATGCCGACGAGATATCCGATCATCTTCTGTAAGTCGGCCTACGCAGTGAGATGACCTCCCAAATACCATACGTTCACCATTTTCAATTGCGAATGTTTTTCGCACTACATTTCCCGCAATTTCTACCACATGCAGATTGATTTTCATAAATTTTTTCCTGGGATTGGCATGCAAATACATTTGCCATGCAAATGTAGCCAAAGCAAGCAATTTAAAAGATCCAGCTTAATAAAGCAAAAATCAAAGTAATTTTACATATTCATAACTAATTTTTTCAAAAAGATCATCATTCAAGCGCGCTAATTTTTTGATAGTGGCATGAATAGCGGCAGCAGAAGCATCAATTCCAATCCATCTTCTTCCATATTGCTGTGCCATCACCAACGTAGTTCCTGAACCGCAAAAGCAATCCAATACAATGCTTTCAGGATTGCTAGAAGTTCTGATAATCAACTCTAATAAATTAGGATTTTTTTCTGTTGGATAAACTGGTTTTTGGGGGTCCTTAAACTCCCAAATATCTTGTATTCGCTTTCCTGTTTGTTCATCAAAAAATATTTTTTTTCTTGGATTTCCAGAAGATGACCATTCGATTAAGCCTTCTGCATCCCATTGTGCCATCGTTGCTACATCTGTACGCCAATGTCTCCCAGAAGGAGGATAAATTCCTTTGAATGGTTGTGCTGTCTTGCCATGTTGGGTTTCTCCTGGTGCATGCAATGGAATTGTTGTATAGCTTCGTCCATGTTCATCTACTTTAGCAAAGAGTTTTTTTTGATCGTCTTGAGAATATTCATCCCTTGGCTCATTCCAAATGGGTGTATTGCTTTTCGAATAAAATAAAACTAAATCCTTAATATTCCCGTATGCTTTGCGGGAAAAATTTTTAGGATTGCATTTGATCCTAGAAATATCGTTGCGAAAATTTTCTAGTCCAAAAATTTCATCCATAATTATTTTTACATAATGTCCGATTTTATAATCTGTATGCACATAAATAGAGCCTTGTTTAGATAATAGCATCTTTAATAAGATTAAGCGATGTCGTAAAAATTCTAAAAACTCTTCTAACTTTAATGTATCGGTATAAGCAATTTCTCCTGTATTGCTACGGCTTATTGTATTTGCACGGGATTCAGTAATGGTGAATATGTGATTGCTAGAAAACGGAGGATCAATGTAAATTAAGTCAACTGATTCAGCTAACCCATATGAAGTAAGCAATTTTTTCATTGCCAATAGATTATCACCTTCGATGAGTTTATTTTCGCTCTCTATATGATTGATCTTGGCAAACGAACAGTCTGGAATACTGTGATAGATTTGTTCGGGAGTTTTTTTATTTGGATAGATAAGTAGCATGATAGTACCTATCTTATAGCTGATACAGGAATTCTCGAAGCACTAAAGCACTCATAATATTGTAAGTAGCATAATCTTCTGTAATTTGACGAAATAACTTATTATCGCCTTTAAGATATGCCACACCATCTAAAACAGCAATAGGAATTGCTTTCAAGCCTGAAAGTTTAAATAGAGTAACCGCATCTTCAAATTGAGCATTCTGATGCCCACCAAAATCTGTTAAAAATTTAGCTTCTGCTATAACATATTGTCCGTGAAAACGTGCTACTAAATCTAATCCTTTAGCACGATAATAATTAAGTTCTTGCCTTGCGAAATCTCTTAGTTGCGCATCACTACCATCTAAAATAGCATCTACATTGGAGTCTGTGAACGTGTTAATGTTGACTGGCTGAATTCCTAAAGATTTCTTGTCAATCCAACGTTTAAAGAGAGGCCCGATTTGGCGATTTGTTTCCTTGGGTTCACTACACCGTTCAAAAATTTTCGGTAATCCCATTTCATATAATCTTCCACAAATTCTGTTAACCGTTTTGGGATTTCGCGCTAGTGCTGATTGGTCTCTTTTCAAAAAAGCTATGTAGCTATCCTTGATAGGAAAAATTTCTAATTTTAACAAGCTTTGCATAAGGGCAATGTTATCCCTCTTTCGAAAATTTCTTTCAATTGTTTTCCAAATTGTTGTATCAATCTCTCGTATTCCTTCTGGAATTGTTGGATACACTTGAAATAAATCATCTAAATATGACCTTTGATTAGCGTACGCAATGCTTAGCTCTGTCCAATGATTCATGCCAAAGTCCTTAATCTAACAAAATTTCTCGTTTTTTATAATAGTTATGACTTATTTTTGGAAAAAATGCAAGCAAATTTTTGGAAACCTCTTTGCTCTCATATAACGACTTTGGAGAGCCAATCTCAAGATTTCTTTCATTCCGTTGACAACTCATTATCTGTGCCAATTCAGCAGCACCCAAGAGAACATCCAAAGACAATCTACTTTCTTTGCTGTGTTGCTTTGCAGGGCTAGAAGCTGACTGGCAGCGTCTGCTGCAATTGTCGAAAGGGAGCAAGGTTAAAGCAAGGTTGGATTCCTACCAAAAAACATTATAGCTTTCATTTTCTCAAAATTTCTTTGACATTTACTTAATTTTTCTTTGATATTTATCTATTTTTTGATAAATTAGGTGCAAAGCTCCTTCTAAGTCTTTTTTAAAAAGGAATCACCATTACTATTGAGAAGTTTTGGTGAAAGTTTGAGGTATGAGTCAAACATCAGACACTCGTATTGATATGGATTCTATTGCATTAGCACGAGCCTTTGCTAAGCATCTCAAGTATTCTCAGGCAAAAGATGAATATAGCGCAAGCAAATGGGATATGTTCATCTCTCTTGCAATGACAATCCGTGATCGCATGATCGAACGTTGGATTGAGACCCAACAAACATATCACATCAATAAAACCAAACGCGTGTATTACCTTTCCTTGGAATACATGATGGGACGAGCATTGCTCAATAATATCATCAATCTGAACATCTTAAAAGATGTTCAACAGGCATTTGATATTTATATAGAAGACATGAAGAGCCGACATCGTAGTTTAGTCCACATTCCGATTGCTAGTCTTACCCTACAAGAACTCTTGGACCAGGAGCCAGATGCTGGACTTGGCAATGGCGGTTTAGGTCGTTTAGCCGCTTGTTTTTTGGATTCCATGACTACTTTGGGTTTGCCGGCCATGGGATATGGACTTAGATATGATTTTGGCATCTTTCGTCAAGAAATCTATGAAAATGGGCAAGTTGAAGAACCCGACGAATGGTTGAGATATGGAAATCCTTGGGAAATTGAACGACCGGAATATACATTCCGCGTTCATTTTGGCGGCAGAGTGGACGTAGTCACACAACAAAAAAACACAATCTATGCATGGATTCCAGACCTTACAGTGGTTGGCATTCCATTTGATTATCCTATCATTGGTTATGGCAATGATAATGTAAATACGTTGAGGCTTTGGTCTGCTAAAGCAAGCACAGAATTTGATCTAAGTGATTTTAACCAAGGCGATTACATTGCTGCTGTGCGCAACAAAATTCAGGCAGAAAATCTTACTAAAGTGTTGTATCCCAATGATCGCGAATACAGTGGTAAACAATTACGATTCCAGCAGCAGTATTTTTTCACTTCTTGCTCCTTGCAAGACATTATGCGTAGGTTCCAGGCGGATCATCAAAAAAATTGGGAGAAATTCACGGAGAAAGTTGCAATTCAACTGAATGATACCCATCCTGCAGTTGCAATATCTGAACTGATGTATATCTTAGTAGATAAAGAAAAACTGCCTTGGGAAACGGCATGGGACATCACGGTCAGGACATTTGGCTATACAAACCATACTTTGTTGCCAGAAGCGCTCGAACGTTGGCCGGTGAGTTTATTCCAAACTTTCTTGCCAAGACATTTGCAAATCATCTATGAGATCAATCGAAGATTCTTAGAAGAAATTTCTCTGTCTTATCCAGGTGACAATGAACGCTTAAGCCGTATGAGTATCATCGAGGAAACACCCGAAAAAGCCATACGCATGGCGAATTTAGCCATCGTAGGATCGCACTCCGTCAATGGAGTGGCTGCGTTGCATACAGAGCTTCTCAAAGCCAATGTGTTCCATGACTTTTATGAATTTTTTGGGGATCGCTTCAATTCCAAAACCAATGGAATTACACAGCGCCGCTGGCTTTTGATGGCCAACCCTGATTTAGCGGATTGGATCACTGAAAAAATCGGCAGAGGCTGGATCACTGATTTAACACAACTTCGTAACTTGGAAAAGTTTGCCGATGATCCGCTAGAACAAGGCCGATTTGAGGAAATCAAGAAAAAAAATAAAAGCGCGCTCATTCGACTTATTCTCAATCAAACTTTTGTGAAAAACATCCCAGAGGATGCAATTTTTGATGTACAAATCAAACGCATTCATGAGTACAAACGCCAGTTGATGAATATTCTGCACGTCATCATGTTGTACAAACGGCTCAAACGCCAACCACATTTGGACATGGTGCCAAGAGTGTTCATTTTTTCTGGAAAAGCTGCGCCAGGCTATGCTATGGCTAAGCTGATCATTAAGTTCATTCATTGTGTAGGTTTGGTTGTGAATCAGGACCGGGATGTTAAGAATAAACTGAAAGTTGTGTTCCTTCCTAACTATGGTGTCACTCTTGCGGAAACCATCATTCCAGCCGCAGATGTCAGTGAGCAAATTTCCACTGCTGGAATGGAAGCTTCTGGCACTGGCAATATGAAGCTGGCCCTCAATGGTGCGCTAACCGTAGGAACCCTGGATGGTGCAAATGTCGAGATTCAAGAAGAAGTTGGCAAAGAAAACATCTTTATTTTTGGCATGACTGCTGACGAAGTTGCGAAACTCAGGCCAAATTATAAGCCCAAATATTATTATGACAACGATAGCGAAATTCGAGATGTCCTTGATCTGATCATGTCCAATTTCTTCTGTCTCCATCGGCCAGGTGAATTTGAAAGTCTATGCTATGATCTCTTGAATTACGACCGTTTTATGATCATGGCTGATCTACGGGCGTATGCGAATTGCCAAGAACAAGTAGAAGCTGTGTATCGTAATAAAAAAGAATGGTATCGTAGAGCCATTCTCAATGTTGCTCGTATGGGTAAATTTAGTTCAGACAGAGTGATACAACAATATGCAGATGAAATTTGGAAGATAAAGCCTTTACCCATTGACTTGCGCTTACGCCAACAAAATGGTGTTCAATTACCATCTAGCGCAGAATAACGCCAAACATGGCAAAACGCTTAGCCAACAAATGGTGTTCAATTACCATCTGGTGAAGAATAACGCCAAACATGGCAAGGCGCTTAGCCAACAAATGGTGTTCAATTACCATCTAGCGCAGAATAAAGCCAAACATGGCAAGGCACTTACGCCAACAAATGGTGTTCAATTACCATCTGGTGAAGAATAAAACCAAGGATGATGCTACAAAATCAAAGGGCGACCTAAGCGGTCGCCCATTCTTTCATGATACGCATCCACCAATATTTTATTTGCTTGTGCCAAAAAATTTTTGCATGAATTGAATGATAGTAGGGCCTATGTAGATCAGGCAAACTAGCAAACAATGAAAGCTAAAAACCCAAAGTTGCTGTGGAATATACTGGGGCCAAGTAATCAAGAAGAATTCGCCCCAAAATTTGCCTACGGCTAAGATACCGATCATTTCTATATGAATGAAAAGAACGAGCACCATCGCAATCAGCCACGCTAAAGTGCGATCTCCTACCCGATGGTAGGCTAAAGCAAATAGTCCTATAATCAAAATGGTACTTAGAATCCAATGGATGATCAGGGCAGGCTGATCCAAATCCCAATATTCATTTAACCAAAAATGAAAGCCAAGCAACACTCCTTCTCCTATACCAGCGGTGATAAATAGTAACGTATGATTGGTCAATAAATTAGGGAATCCAATTAATTTCATCCCTTCGCTTGGAACCCAAACAAGCATCAACAGCAAGGCCATAATCAGCGGAAAAAAAGGTTCTAAGGGAGATACATCATCTGCCCAACCCAAAACTTTGTTGGCCAGCATAGGAAGCCATGCAGAGCAAAGAAAACACCACAAAGATAAGCCGATTGGGTTGAGCAAGCAAAGCCCAGGGGAGATTGGGGATTGCCAAAGAATAAAAGCATAGAGACCTACGAAAATAGTGGAAATCAGCCAGTCCAGCCAATATCCTGTAGAATGCTCTATGATATATTCTTCTAAGACAATACGCAGCAAAGCCCAGGCTAAAACTAGCAATGCAAAAAGCGTTGTAATCCACACCATGGATTTGCCTCAGTAACTATGGTTAAAGAAGGAGAACTCTCGTATAAGATTGCACTGCAGCAAAGTTTTTTGCTGCGAAGCGGTTTGGAAATAAAGCCTGGGGTTTCTAACCCCAAGTTATGTCGGCTCTTATCGTGTCCTGACGGGACACAGGAAAACGTAGCATTCTATCAAAGAGAACTTTTATTTCCGGGCGAATTTTTTTTTGATTGATACAGAGTAAGGATCTTTTTTTAGTGCTATTCTAGCACAACAAGTTAGAATTTCCGAAAATCCACATTCTAAGGGGAATTTCTATGTATAAACTTATGTTATGCTTACTAATTGTATTGTCACTAAACCCAGTTATGGCTACTTCATTGCTTTTCACCAAAACTGGTGGATATTATACCGCTGATGTTGTCACAACAGCATCTAACACCTTAAATCTTACGATGGGTACGATTGCTGGTGCAGCAGGCCAACAGATTATGATTACCAAAGTTGGCATTGGTGGTGATTCTCGTGCCGATTCCGGAGACAATATTTTCTCAGCAGCTTGCGGAGCCTTTAACTTCAGTTGGGCAGCAGGCCAACAGACAAACGCGGCCACGTATCGCCTTGCTCCTACAACACCAAGTGGTTCAAGCTATGGATTTACATACCAAGCCGTATCCTACACCGCAAATATTGGTGAAGCTGTGACCATCACGTGGGTTTACCACTATGATTGGGATGCGTGCTTTACTTCAGGCACCGATATATTGGGTAATTCTTACAACGATGCTGCATATTCTGTTCGTGTGTGGGTGCAGTATGAATATATTGGTACAGTCCCAGAACCTGCGACATGGATGCTTTTGGTGCTGCCTCTTTTGGCATGGATTGGCTATCGTGGTCGTAAATAGACTTTTTTGGTTACTTGGATAACCTTCATCAAAATTCCGTGGAAAGAGCCATCATTCGAGGTTGCTTTCCACGGAAATTTTTATGGAATGCAAATATCAAGCTTCTTACTACAATTGGCGAAAGCGGACAATGTTTTTTTGAATTGCAAAGGTATTTTTAATAAAAAGATTATTTATCTTTGCGCTCAACTCCATTCGTCTCTGTAGGTGAAAGTTATCGTTTATTTTAGAATTTAATTGATTTTTTGAAATGATGGCATAAAATATGGTTTCATAGAAAGATTGAAGTCTTTGAATCAATGAATCTTTGGATTTAGTTTTGTTATTGTAAGGGGAATATGTTATGTATAAACTTATGCTATGTTTAGTGATTGTATTGTCTTTCAATTCAGTGATGGCTGTCTCATTGCTTTTCACCAAATCTGGTGGAAATACTACCGCTGATGTCGTCACAGCAACGTACGGCACCTTGAATCTTACGATGGGTACAATTGCCGGTGTAGCAGGCCAGCAGATTATGATTAGCAAAGTTGGCATTGGTGGTGATTCTCGTGCCGCCTCCGGAGACAATATTTTCTCAGCATCTTGTGGATCTTTTAACTTCAGTTGGGTAGCAGGCCAACAGACAAACACGGCCACGTATCGCCTTTCTCCTACGACACCAAGTGGTTCAAGCTATGGATTTACGTACCAAGCTGTATCCTACACCGCCAATGTTGGTGAAGCTGTGACCATCACGTGGGTTTATCACAATGATTGGGATGGATGCTTTGCTTCAGGCACCGATATATTGGGCAACTCTTACAACGATACTGCATCTTCTGTTCGTGTGTGGGTGCAGTATGAATATATTGGCACAGTTCCGGAACCTGCGACATGGATGCTTTTGGTCCTGCCTATTTTAGCCTGGATTGGTTATCGTGGTCGTAAATAGACTTGGATAACTTACATCAAAAGGCCGTGGAAAGAGCCATCATTTGGAAGCTCTCTTTCCACGGAAATTTTTTATGAAAATCAAAGTAAAATGTAATTGCGGAAAGGTACTCTATGTGCCTCCGCAATATGCAGGAAAGCGCGGCCGATGCCCTCAGTGTGCACGCATGCTGAATGTCCCCCATATGAAAGAAAGTATGGATCCCGCGCCTTCCAAAGTTTGTCCTACTTGTGGTGCCTATCTCAATCCTCAAGATGAAATCTGCGTGAGTTGTCGCACCAACCTCAAGACCGGCGAATGGAATATGGCAGAGCCTGGCATTGAGCCAGGCTGGCATGGCAACCACTTCTTGAGCATAGCATTCGCAGTCTATGTAGCTATTTCTTGGATTTTGATCAGTTATATACTTTGGAATCAATCTGCAAATATAGCATCCAGTTCTAGCCCTGAAATAGCAAAAAAGACCGAATCTCAAATTCTCCGACCAATTCCTTCATCTCAGCCCACCATGATAGAGCAGCCTAATATTCCATCGCCTAACCCATCCATTCAAGACATACTTCAATCGCTGGAAAAGGAAAAAAATCCTTTGGTTCGCTTAATCCAAGGCCAATCAGCCATCAAATGGCTTGGTTTAAAAGAGCAAGAAAAAGAAAAAGTACAGCAATACCTTATTCTGGCACAAAATGAACTCATTCTTTTTTTGCAGTCTCAGCAAGGGGAACTTCATCAATTGATCCAAGAAAAGCGTATTGGGGAAGTCGTGACACGCATCACACCAAGAATTCTAAGCTTTATGCAAAAAACTTGTCAGGCATTTTATGGTGATCTTGAACTAGACCGTTCTTGGGAATTGTTACGAAAAACTTATGAAAATGCCGTGTTAGTTGGATTAGATGCACCTGAGGTGCCTACTACAAATACAACTGCAAATAAATTAGAGCGATATACGAAGGCATTCATCGAAGTTTCAAAGCAATTTGAGCAATTGATGCAACAGAGAGAATACAATAAAGCTCAACAGCAGCTTGAGCATTTTTGGCAGCAATTGCAAGCTATTGAAGATTTAGATGCCGAAGCCCCTTTGACCGTTCAAGTAAGAACCCGATTGAAAGAAGTACAATCTGTAAAAGCTTTGCTTTCGATTGCTAATGAAGGAGCTAAAATGAACGTTGGCCTTGCGAAAGTGTTATTTCCTCAAAGTGGGCAAGCTTTGTTTGGGAACATTTTGCAATACACAAATGGCCATTTTTATCTGCAGAATGATCAAGGTAAGGTGATTAAAATTGCTCTCAAAGAATTGCAAGCAGAAGAAATCGTATTTTTTGCTCTCAATGCGCAGAAAACCAAGCATGTCCATGCTTATGCTGGGATATTTTATTTGTATGAACGCAAATTTTCTTTAGCGCAGCAGTCTTTTATGAATGCGCTAAGATATGGAGCGAATCCAGACGAAATGCAGGGTTATCTGCAGCGCACCCAAGCACGCGCTATGCAAGAGCAAGAGGCAGGAAGTAAATAAAATCCCAGGACCTCACAGTGCAGACTAAAAACGCTTAAATATTTTTGTTAACCTGCTGAGTCTGCGTATGATGCGTTTCACAGTGTTTTTGATAGCCAATCGCTCCAATACCCATTTAATAACATCTGTTAGAGTAAACAGAGATTTGTATATCCAATATCCAAGCAATGGATAGGGACGTTTGGAAAACAAAAACACAGTGATATCTTGATAAGAAAAATTGGCAAAAAAATCTTTATGTCCACCGCCTGACATCCCAAAATCAAAATACTTTGGAGGATTTGAAAGAAACATCCGCTGCAAGGCTAACAAAAGCAGCATTTTGCCCACTCCATATTTGCTATATTCAGGATCATATCCAACATCCATATAGTAATAATTTTCAGCGTCTTGATATCCAATCAAAAAAGAGCAAGCGATTCCATTGAATTTCAGTAGGTAAGAACGTAACCATCCATATTGAGCTAAAAAGCAAAGTCTAGCCTGGAATTCTGTCTGGTTGCGAATGCCCAAGCCAAGTAAGTTATATTGATATGTTTTATGTGAAATTTGCGTGGCTAGTTCTGCAAAATTTTTTGCCTGTTCCAAAGTAGTAACTTCAATTAACTCTACCTCTCCTGCTGCTTGAAACTTTTTAAGTTCTCTAGTTAAGTTATATCGTGATTTTACAGAAAATTTTTTTAAGTATTCTTCGTATGTTGCAGGAAATTGAATCAAGGGATGTTGCATCTCACCAAATGGCGTGTACAGCAAAAATCGAGATCGAATGAGATGCCGAGTTTGGATGTATTGCCAAAAGAAAGAATTTAAACGTACAGCTTCTAAATATATGAGTTCAAATTGATCTCGTAAACTAAGCAAAGTTTGGAATATGCTATCATAGACTGAAAGCTCATCTGGCAAATGAGGGCTTTCTCCAAGCAAGTAAACACGCCGGAAATTGAACTCCAATAGAGGAACTTCTCCAAGCTGACACTTTAAGGGAATAGGCAAAATTAAAAATAGAGCTAGTCCTACTAAAAGGCCATTGTCCCATACAAAGAATAGATGTACATCTTTTTGCCGGGTTTGATTTGTGTTTAGAATATATTCTGGTGTATGAAATAAAAAACCGTGGTTTTTAGTTTGGTTCCAAATTTTCCACGCTTCTAGGGTCTGTGGCTCAAGCATATCTAGCGTAGAATGGGTTATCTTATAGTTTTGAGGCATGAGCTTGTTCCTATAAAGGCCAGTAAATTTTAGGTAAATAGATCTCTGGGCAGCGCATATGGTATGTTTGATGTTTTTTAGCGATCCCTTGAAAGAATTCAGAAACTGTGGTTGTTGGGTATTGGTCTGAATTCTTTTGCAAAAAATTGCATAACTGCAAGAAATTTTGCACTAAATTTTGCTTCACCCTAAAAGGTCGTTCTAACCAATCAGGATGGTCCCGATCTAAAAACTCAAAGTTATGGCATACAATGACCACTGTTTCCATTTCATAAATCTTAGCCTGCTTTAAAACTTCCAGAATACTTGCAAAAGGAGTACAGCAAAGCTGCATGGGTTTGTATATATACCGAAAAAATTTGCGAATATCTCGAATTAAATAGTTTGTTACTGGCAATTCATAGATATCATTGATTTGGCAAATATCATTGAGAGGAGGAATTGTAGGCGACAAACGTGTCACTACATCAGCCTCTGAAAGATTGTAATTCGCACTGCAAAGAATGCCATTCTTTTGCAAGATATGGTATATCTCTAGCCCAATCTTAAATCCGCCGGCTCTAAATGCTAAAATATGACAGCCGGCCTCTTCCAAAAGTTCTTTTGCTGTAACTACCCATTCGTTTTGTTGATGCTTTGAATATAAACAAAGCCAGTCACTTAAAATCTGCCCAGGCTCTGGAGTATGTTCAAAAGCCAGTCAGCCGGGATGTAGATGCATTTGAATATCTTGATGATATTCATTGATTTTGGAAACTATTTGGGCTAGGTACTCTGGGCCAGCATAAAGGGACACCAAGGGCTCTACAAAAAAGGTCGCCTTAAGTCCATACTTAGCCAAAGTAGAAAGAATCCAAGAGAAGCCGTACTTTTCGTTGCCTACAGGGCAGTCTAACGTGTCCAAAGATATATTGAAGTGGCGGCCATTGGCTTTGGCTGCATCATATCTGCCCAAACCTGTGATTTCAACATCAAACGTTAAAAAGATTTGCATATTCTATAACCCTAATTGCTAGTCCAAGAACTTAGCAACCTATTGTTTTCAAAAAGAATACAAAATATAGGTTTTGAAAGCACGGTTATATGATCTTTGCTTTATATGTAATACCTTTTTTGCCCACAGCAAGCAATGCAAATTTAAAGAAAAAGATAAATGCATATACTTTTTTAACAAATGTAAAACCAGCTTTTTCAATACCTTTTTGAGATGCATAGTTTTTAGGATGGACTTCTATCAATGCTGTTGCTGTTTTTTGATCTCGTAGCCAATCTAATCTAAGCTTGAGAGATACAACATGCAATCCTTGACCACGAAAATTGGGATGAGTAAAATCATTGCATAAAATGGGGATGCCTGGTTCTACATCCAAGATTTTGCTTTGGCGAGTTTCATATACAATAAAGCCAAAATTGGCATATTGACCATCCCGTTCCAGTACAAAAAGTACATCTTTTTGTGCCAAGCCATCTAAAAATAATTGATCATCCCCTAAAAACTCTTTTATTTCTGGAGTGATTTCATTAGCATTCTGCCGTGCAAAAATAAGCAACTTTACTCCATGATCTAAGTTAGGTTTTGGTTCCGTATAGTGGGTAAGATCAATTTCATAAAGCAAAGTAACTAACATACGAAAAATCAGACGGCTTAATAAAAATTGGGCTGCAGGCCATATACCTTTACGATGAAAAATAAAGCACAATCGGTGATAATATTTTAATAACATGCAGTGCCTCAAAGATTTTTAGCTTTATGCAAGTTTTTGATAGAATAAAGAATAATATATTAACCACCCAACGCAATGGTGGAAATGAGCAAAAAATAAAATCAACGTGCCTAATTAAGCATACTTTTTTGCTTTGTCAATAAAAATCCATTGCAATCTTTCAAAGATCATGTTAATCTGAAGGATAGAACTTGTCTTTTCCTCAAACCCAATGCATTTGGTCAAAAAATATGGCGAATCAAGACACTCTCACATTTGCTTTTGGAGAAAATTCGGCAAAAACCAAACCATACACAATCACGGAGTTAACCAAAAAAATTAAGCTACAAGTAGAAGAGATTGGTTCGGTTTGGCTGATGGGCGAAATTTCTAATCTAAAATATCATAGTTCAGGCCATATCTATCTCACACTCAAAGATAGCGAAAACCAGGTTGTTGCTGTGATTTGGCGTTGCAATGCCAAAAATATTTCAGCACCATTGAAAGATGGCCTTGAAGTGTTGGTGCATGGTGAACTGACTGTTTATGGACCGCAAAGCAAATACCAAATCAGCATTGACACTTTAGAATTGCGCGGTCAAGGTGCCCTTTTGATTGCGTTTGAAAATCTGAAACATAAATTAGCTGCTTTGGGATATTTTGATCCTAGACATAAAAAATCGTTGCCCAGTATGCCCAGAAAGATTGGAATTATTACATCTCCCACAGGTGCGGCTGTGCAAGATATGATTAATGTAATTCAGCGTAGGTTTGCCAAAGTAGTGATCTTAATTTATCCAGTGCGCGTGCAAGGCGAAGGAGCTGCGCAAGAAGTTGCCAACGCAATCTACTGTATGAATAACGATGCCTATTTTCGAGACATCGAAGTGCTCATTGTAGGTAGAGGCGGAGGTAGTTTAGAAGATCTTTGGGCATTTAATGAAGAAGTAGTGGCAAAAGCAATTTTTGAAAGTCGCATACCCATTATTTCAGCAGTGGGGCATGAAATAGACATCACTATTTCAGATTTAGTGGCTGACCGTCGCGCGCTTACGCCAAGCGAAGCAGGTGAATTAGTGGTGCCTCGGTATGATCAAATCTTGCAAATTTTGCAGACTCGAACTCGCCAATTGCAAATAGCAATGCAAAGCTATATTCATAGGGCGAGAGCGAAGCTCGATCGTTTAGCAACACATAGGGCGTTGGTCAAACCTATGGACCGCCTACACCATCTCACACAACGCGTGGACATTCTCCACCAGCGTTTACAAAATGCATTATTCCAAATACTTCAGCAACAAGCATGGTTATTGGCTCAGATACGAAACAAGCTTTTATTGCAACAGCCTAATAATCGGCTGCAAAGGTTTCATCAACACCTTGAACAATTGGAAATGCGACTTGAGAGAGCTATGATGAAACGACTTGAATGGGAACATCGCAGGCTTCGCAATTTTGAAACGCATCTCACAGCATTGTCTCCGCTTGCTGTGCTCAATCGAGGGTACAGCATTGCTTATATCCAAAGTGGGAAAAGTGTGATTACCAATCATACTCAAGTGCAGCCGGGAGACTATATTTGGACCCGATTAGCAGATAGTTGGATATTATCACGTGTTTCTAAGACTGGTTCAAAAGCCATCAAAACATCCGACAAAAGCCCTGAGCCAGATATTGCTCAAAATTCATTGTAAAATTTCGGCAACTCAATTCCATAGCGTGGGAAGAAGCCTTGTAGCGAAAATCAAATGCCAAAGGCCATACAATTACATTGCGGCCTTTGGCACTTTTTGTTAGTTATTTTTTTGTCGTTCTAAGATCCGTTGGACAAACCGGACAGCTTCACCGATCCATAATACCAAAGAAGTGCTCAAGATAAGGGTAATCCAGGTCCTTGCATCCAAAGGAGATGTCCGGAAAAATGTACCGCCAAACTCCACGATGAGGAACTGGCCTAATATAATCGCACTCACAATGATCAAGAAAGAATGGTTTTCTTTTAAATTAGAAAATGCAGATTCACTTCGGCCAAAGCATTTTGCATTGAATAAGTTCCAGAATTGAATTAAAACAAAAAGTGTAAAGAATACAGATTGTTCTTCAGGTGTAACTCCATTTTGTTGGATGGAGTATAGCGCGGCAATCAATAATCCTAAGAAAATAAATGCTGTAGTGCCAATTGTCCAGGCCATTGTTTTGGTAATGATAAACGCTTTGGGATGGCGAGGTGGATGGTTCATGACACTAGCACGAGGAGGCTCTGTGGCCAAAGCTAAGGCAGCAAAGGTATCCATGATCAAATTCACCCAAAGCATCTGGGTCACGGTCAAAGGCAATTTAATCCCAATGAATGGTCCAACCAGCATTAACCCAACAGCGACCACATTGATCGTGAGTTGGAACAAGATGAATTTTTGGATATTTTGGTAGAGTGATCGGCCCCACAGCACAGCATTGACAATGCTGCGGAAGGAATCATCCATGATGATGATGTCACTCGCTTCTTTAGCAACGGATGTGCCTGTTTTACCCATGGCAAGACCAACGCTGGCATGGTTAAGAGCCGGCGCATCATTGGTTCCATCACCCGTGACTGCTACAACTTCATTTCGTTCTTTTAAGAGCCGGACGAGCCGAAGCTTATCCATAGGACGCGCTCGCGATAAAACTTTAAGGTGATGCGCGGCTTCACTGGCATCTGCATCGCTCAGGTTGGCAAACTCTGGACCCGTGGAGTACATTTTTTCATGATCTGCCGCGTCCCAAAGGCCAACTTTGCGGGAGATTTCTTGCGCAGTCAAAGGATTATCGCCGGTCACAACTTTTACTTGAATGCCGGCTTTGCGGCA
>JAKLHB010000529.1 GCA_022710345.1 Planctomycetota bacterium | reverse complement strand
GGCCTTCCAAAATTGTATGAGGGTCGCCTTCAATCGCGCTACGATCCATAAATGCTCCTGGATCGCCTTCATCTGCATTGCAGATCATATATTTGACATCATTTTTTTGATTGGCTGCAAATTGCCATTTTTGGCCAGTAGGGAATCCACCACCCCCACGACCTCTTAAGCCAGATTGTTTGACTGTATCAATCACTTGTTGAGGAGTCATTTCAGTCAGCACCTTAGCAGCCGCTTCATAGCCACGTACTGCAAGATACTCATCCAGGCTTTCTGGATCAATGACACCACAATTTCGTAAAGTTAAACGAAGCTGTTTGCCAAAAAAATGCACATCACCAAAGATTGGGAAAAAGCGGTTGGCCAATCGCTCTCCATCCCAAGCATATTCACCCAAGCTATGGCCCTTGAGTAAATGTTCACGGCAAATATGCTCTACAATCTCGGGAGTGAGTTTTTTATACATGACGCAATCTGGATATACGTAAGCCATGGGTCCGATTTCACAAAGACCTTGACATGCAGATCGTGTCACCACAACACGGTCAGAAAGCCCTAATTTTTGGATGCCTTCGATAAAAGCTTTTTCAATATTAAGGCAATCATTTTTTAAACAACGTGCACCACCACATACCGTTACTACACGTTCGGCATTGATTGGCCCATCTTGGCGTTTCATGGTGTATTCGTCCACTACTTTGCCATTGAGGATATGCGATTCAAAAATTTTATCTACTTTTTCTGGATTGACTCGCATATATTTGACTGGGATTTGATGATGCGCAACAACAGTGACCAATGGCTCTAGATCGCATCTTCCAGCGCAACCAACTCGTCCAATCACCACATCCAAGGTTGGATGTTTTTTTTGCCATTCTTGAAAACGTTCATATACAGCATTTGCCCCTGCTGCATTTTCGCAGGTTGCTGAACCAATGGTAATACGAATCGGACTTTTGAATTTATGCTCAAAGATACGAAAAATGGCTTTACGGCGCATGTCTAATAATTTTTCCATCGGCGTAGCCATGTTTAATTTTTCTCCTTATAGCAGGGTAAAGTAAAACGAAATTCGGTCCATTGATTGGGCTCAGAAGTTACTTGAATCGTACCTCCATGGGCTTCCACAATATGTTTCGTAATAAATAAGCCCAATCCAGTACCTTTTTGCCGCCGCGTGGCCTGTTGGTCTTCGAGACGGGAAAATTTCTGAAAAATTGTGTTGATTTTATCTGGAGGAATGCCATCGCCTTCGTTTGCAACGGAAAATTCAACAAAGTCTTGTACATTCCTAGAACTGATCCTGAGCTTGCCTTGCTCTCGGCCATATTTAATAGCATTGCTAATTAAATTTTCAAAAACTTCTCGGGTCATATTGAGATCGCAGAAAATCACTACTTCTTCTTGGATCAAATTTTCTAAGATCATTTTGCGTGCAAGCAAATCAGGTTCAAAAGTTTCCAAAATCGAATTTAAAATATCAGTAAGCAAAGAAACTTTGGTCTTTACAGGCTGCAGAACACCATTTTCAATTCTGGATAGATTCAAATAATGCCGAATCATTTCCACCAGGTGCTTGACGTTATTGTCAATATTTTTAATGGCTTTCTGCTGTTTCTCTGTCAAAGGGCCAATTTTTTCTTCTTTCAAAAGAAAGACATAATTCATGATCGTAGCCACAGGGGTTTTGAGTTCATGAGAAACAAAGCCTAATGTTTCCATATAGCTACGATTGGTTGCTGTCAATGTTTCATTAGCTTGTGCTAATTTTTCATTGGCTTCTTTTAAGTGTGCTTCCCGTTCTGCCAATGCTTGTGCCATTTCATTAAATGCAATGATCAAGTTTTGCGTTTCTTGAGATGCTTTGTCTATGGGAATTGGCACAGGATTAATGCCTTGGCGCATTTGGTTCGTTGCTTCTTCTAACCGCAAGATAGGTCGTGCTAAACGGTCTGCTAACCAGAACGAAAGAATGAGGGATAGGATCAGGCCAATGCCTAAAAGCCAAATATACCGCATTAAAATTGTTTGGCCTAGTGCTTGAAATGGCTTTTCCAAAAGTCCCACATACAACATTCCAATAATTTCTCCTTGGTAATTGTAAATAGGATCATACGCAGTGAGATACCAATCATTCACAACAAAAGCTCTGCCAAACCAGGCTCCATTGCCTTCTAACACCCG
>JAKLHB010000528.1 GCA_022710345.1 Planctomycetota bacterium | reverse complement strand
GAAAAAGAGTGTGGCCCGGCGATTGCCGTTGCCTGTAAATACCATCAAACAAGTCACCGTTATCAGCTTTGATCTGATTTGCCGGGGTTTCCACAGGAGGGGCATATGCAGGATTTTTCTTTTGCCTTTTCAGCAGCATCTTTTGCCTTATCAGCGGCTTCTTTTGCCTTATCAGCCGCACCTTGGGCAGCTTCTTTTGCCTTATCAAAAAGAGACATAGTGTGTTCCCTTCAATGAATCAAAACCAAAAATCAAAACAACGATGATTCCATTATAGATCATACAAATCAAAATGTCAAGTTAATTCCATTTTGCTAATTTGAGTGCTAATTCTGCAAAAAAAGTAGATGATTACGATTGTTACAATCATGGTGCTATAGGTTTCCATCGTCCATTTGAAACGGCTGGCATAGAGAAATATGCCCAAAGAAAGTTCAGAAGCTGCACCGGCTTTCAGGTATGCAAAACTGGTCTCAAATAAAATCATCACAGCAAAAAAATATAAAATATATGTCCAATACATAGGCCTACATATCCGTATTATAAAACGATAGAGGATTGCTGTATCAGAGAATCCCAGGCTAAGCCGGCTTAAGTAATAGGTTGTTTTATAATGTGTTACCTGGCGTTGGATTGCTTTATAAAAACTTGGCAAAATAAAATAACCAACGCAAAGAAATAAGCTTAAGAAATTTTTTCCATCATAAATCCCAATAAAGATCATGCTAATCACCGCATAGATCGGGATTGCGGTTGTGGCATCTAGGAATACAAATCCTCTTTTAATGGATTCGCAAATCCAGGCAGGCACACCCCTCAATAATTCCAAAACAGGCAGGGAACCTAATAACAGGAGGAGCAACAAAACTAAAGGCACAGATACCTGGCAATAAGTTTGAGCAAACGCACTCACCAAGCGCAGGAAGATATCCTGATGTCGTACTCCTCTCACTGTGCCGAGTAAGCTGACCCGATGAAAAAATGAACGAACCTGTGTCCTGATGCTGATGGGATGGCCCTGGAGCGGCTGAATCATGAACCTGGCTTTTTGTTTGATACCTTCCTCGATAAAGGTATTGCCTACAAGGGGATATCTGAATACTATCAATTCATAGGCTTTCTCAGAGATTTGCAAAGTGCATTGATGGAACTGAATGAGTTGGGCTAAGTCCATGGTATGCTGCCATGCGATGTTTTGATCATTCCATTGAATGGCGATGGAGCGATTGCCGAGATCATACAATGCAGGAACTGGCAACTGGCTTGAGCTATTCACTGTTTGAAGATTAGGCGGTTGCCATGTTTGCAATTCTTCCACCATGGAACCCAAGAATTTCTTTTTGATTTTCCAAGTGATTTGCAATTTTTTGCTAGCTTTCTCAAAATCCTGATCAAGGGCTTGCAACAAGCGATTGAGGTTTAGAATCGCGCTTTCTTGCTCTTCTTTGGACTTTGGCATAGCTAGATTTTGGATATAGTCACACAACTCTTGAATCTGGCTGATCTGACTTGCCACGATATCCGAAGTTTTTTGCAGGTTGCGTAGATGAAACAAGGTTGTGTTCTTGATATTGTCAAAGTTTCGGTCTAAGCCCAAAGATGGCCTAGTAACTTGCTTTTCTTGGGCAATGATTGTGTAGAGCTGATCCTCAAGCACAAGCATTTGTGGAGCTTCAAGGCTGCGGGCCTCCATCCATGTCGGAATCGGCCAAATCCCTAATTTTACAAGACCCACATAAAGCAGAAAACTAGCCGGCAAAAAAAGAGCAATGTCAAGCCCGCAAAGGATTGCCCTAACCAACCAATGCAGTTTTGGCCGTAGTTCTTTAGGTTCTAAAAAATAATAGGCAATATAAATATAGCTACACAAAGCCCACATTCCAATCACGATCCACCATGGATAAAATGCACAGGATTTAGGCGGTAAGCTCGCCAAAAGGCATAAAGAAATGATGCCCAGTCCTAGTCCAAGTGCCTTTTTAGGTGTAGGCCAGGAAAACAAAGAACGCCCTATAGCTCGGAATGGATTTCCATGATTTACAACAACAGACATGATTATTTTTCTTTCCACAGCTTCCTTGCAGCCCGTTTCCTACGTTCTTGCAGAGCAGCATACGGGTTGTCTCCTAGATAATCCTTGATATTCGCAGGCTGGTATCCTTCTGGTACGACCGCTCCTTGGATGGGAGACTCTGGGCATTTGGGAAAAATCAATGC
>JAKLHB010000527.1 GCA_022710345.1 Planctomycetota bacterium | reverse complement strand
TTTACAACATTGCCCGCATTGTGGAAAACACCCATTGGTCAAGCAGGGCTATTGTCCTTCCTGCAACGCTACAATCCCCCATGCGCGCTATGGACAAAGCCAGGTATGGGTCTGGCTTTGTCATGAAGATTTGGCAACATATTGGACTAGTGCAGCAGGGACTAGTGCGGTAGAGACTGCTACGATGGCCGTAGATTTTCCCATTGCTACGATTGCCACCGGGAGCAAACTAACAACATTGGCTTCCTCAAGCCTGGGTCCTACGTCTTCCGCCTGGAGTCTAGCAGATTGGGACCGCAAAGCAGGCCATACTCCGACCTGGGCAGAATTCCACCATGCAGTTTGGCCCGTTACCTTGTACCAAATCCAGGACACAACCGTAGCCTGGTCGAGCATCTCTCACAAGCTAACCGTGGAAAAATACCTCAATCGCTTGTACATCGAAGGCACTTGCAATCCTGCTGCCTTAAGTACGTTGCAAGGGATTTTGCCGATGTTCAGTGTTCAGGAAGTTTTCAGCAACATCCCAGATCGTTTTGCCTCGCCCAATATACGTGGCGAGCTGCCTATGGCTCAACGGTTGGACATGGCATGGATTCCAGAAGTATCCAGCCAAGCGCATGATGAGCGGATTCCGTGGCTGAGCTTGTTGGCAACCTTTGCGCTGATGCTAGGTGGATTTTTGACTATCGCTGCACTATGGCTACCATCCTCTTTCACAGCATGGATTCTCCAAAACCCAGTTGTGTTGGGTGTGACGATGGTATTGTCTTGCGTTGCTTTGGCCATGTTCGTATTCGTGATCGCCTTATTGCCACTTTTGACCATCGTTGCAGAATACGGTCGTTTCCATGAATTGCTCGCTAACTTGGTATTGCCCATTGCTCGATGGATACTGCGACAAACTCCAGCCCTATACCTTTGTAGCTTGAGTCTGATTTTGTTGATACAATATGGAGGGCAAACAATAAAGCTACACTCTTGGATCTGGGTGCAAAGGATATCAGGAGATACATTAAGCACATCTTGGGAAACTGTTTTTCGCACCCGACCGATTTGGAGTTTGCTGTTGCTATCGTTGCTATCTGGAAGTTTTGCTTGGGTTGCCATAGTCCCCCAAAATTGCTATGCTCGCAGAGGATTAGCCAGTCTATATGCAATCGTCTATCCTCATCTTGCCTATTATTTTGTTAGAGCTTTGATGTTGACATCTTTATGTTGGGATGGAATAGTCTTTTGGGGTTTATCATCTATAGGCTTGTTGCTTGGCCCATGGAATCATGAAGACTTTAAAGATTATAAAGAAGTCGAAGCGTATAAAAAAGCGTATAAGGATGAAGGCTATGTCCTTGGTATATATGGCGGTATTGTCGGAAGCACCGTTGGCAACTTGGCAGCATTTGCAAGTGGCAGAAGCTTGAGTATCTCTTTCATATTCGACTGGTTCATCAGCGCCATCTTTGCCTACGTGTTCAGCCGCTTTGGGTGCGGATTTATTGTAGGTCTTGTCATCACTGCAAATTTTAGCACATTCTCGAGCATGGCCAGTGGATTCCTTGTCGGCCTTATTGTTGCTTCGATTGGCATGTTTGGCCGAAGATTTTTATTCTTCGGCTTCCTTGGAAGCATTGTCGGTGGGATTATGGGCGGGGTTCAAGACTTGATTTGGATATCCGGCTTCCCTCCGCTCGCTCGCTATTTTCTTTCTCGCCTCTTTGCCGGTGTTTTTGGTATAATTGTGGGTGTGGCTATTAGCAATCGAATTGACAATGGATTTACGTTTTCCCCCGCTCGTTTCCAATTCTGCCGCTGGTTCTTTCCCCTATTTCTCTCTGCCTTATGGCTCACCTATTACAGCGTCCGGTTGATGTCTTCCTAACGATGCAGGTTTGCGCTGAACAATCTTGGCATTCAGCCAACGTGCGTACAAAATAACACAAGTTGCTAGATTGCCAATTGCTTACAAAAAAATATTTTTTCGCTCAATTTTTTTCCTAAACTTTGCCATCATAATTTGGTTTATTGGCAATCGTGGAGCAGATGTTGCAAAATCGAGTTTTATCTGGGAGAAAAAGTATGGAAAGCAAATCTTCCTGGCATTTCAAAGACTTATGGCACAATGGATTGGTGCAGGTGTTTTGGTACCTGGTGCCGTTCACCGTGTTGATCACGATTTCATCCTATATTTTAGGGTATCGAACAGAATCCAAAATCATTGCGATTGTGCTGATCATTG
>JAKLHB010000526.1 GCA_022710345.1 Planctomycetota bacterium | reverse complement strand
ACATGCGAAATTTCTCTATTATCTTCAAAACAAAACACTTGCATTTCGAAATTTTGATCTCATGCACGTGCCATCCTGGTTATGTTCAAGGAAAAAATAGGCTTGATGCACAAGCGGTTTCTATATGAAAAAAATAGCCTCTAAAAAAATTTATTTTTTCTTTGCAAATCTTGCTTTTTTTTATAAACTTTCTTTATAATTTTGTATGTGAATTGCGCTCGATATTATTCTTAAGAAAGGAATAAACTATGACATATAAAAACATTATGTTTGTTTGTATATTGATGTTGGCATTGACATCTGCTTCTGCGGCACCAATTGCTGCGAGCGATGCTCTGGCAACATGGGTTAAGACCACCTCTCCTTATGGCTACAATACAAATTCGTGGACCACAAGTGGCACAAATCTGTATTATAGCTCCAATACTGGCCAAAGCCTTGTTACACCCTTTAGCCATAGCTATGATTTTGCATTTAGTGTTCGAATGTGGAGTGGTGACACCGACAATGACCGATATGGTGTTTTATTTGGGTTTAGCGATTACCTCAATCACTATCGTTTGTCCTGGGAAGGCGGCGGTTATGCTGAAGATGGCGGCTATCGCGGGTTACAACTCATTCGTGAAGTCAATGGTGTTGCGGTTGTTTTAGATACCCTGGCGAGCTATTGGGCAGCGAATGTGGTTTACACATTCAACGTGTATCGCACTGGAAATACCATCGGTTATAGTGTTGTGCGCGTAAGTGATAATGTTACAATTCGCAGCTTCTCAGTCGTAGATACCACCATCATGAGCGGTCAAATTGGTATTTTCAATGATAGCCAAATTACCTATTATTCCAATATGGATTTGGTAGTCCCAGAACCCAGCTCTATGTTGATGGCTTTGATGGGCTTAGTATTGCTGCTTTCATGGCGTAGGAATAAATAAAAAATTTTAGCATACAGCTCAAAATTGCTATCACACTTCAAATCATAGCGTTGTAACAAAAAAGCTGTCATAGCGTTGTAACAAAAAAAAGCTGCCTTTTAAGGCAGCTTTTTTTGTTAAAAAGCACCCATTGCTAGTCAATGAGTGCTTTTATTCTTGATACGCTAATTTATTTTTCTGCTACGGTTGAGTTGGCTAAAGCCACAGAATGAATTTGCTGATCATGATAGTAAATTTTGACTAGTCGAGCGGTTTGAGCCAATGCTTTGAATTTGCTAGATTGGCCATTCACTTGTTCCACAGGCAGTGGCTCGCTCATCATCTGGCCTTGATCATTGACAAATTGTAATTTAAGATGAGGCAATATCTGAGCTAGCTCAGCAGGCGATTGTAGTTCACCATATCCTCCAGGAAGATAAATGCAGCCATTGTCAATATCAACAACAAAAGCCACTACACCAGGAATAATGAAAAGGAGGCACAAAAGACCATCCATAATGACGACTTTGCTATCCACTTCACCGCCAGTTTGTCCCTTACGTTCTGGATATAGCAAAGTACCACAACCGATTGTATTGATGGCAATGACCAAGCATAGACACAAAGCAATTGTATGCCAAAAACGCATATTTGATTCCTTTCTGTGAGAAAATTTTTGACATATCCTAGCATATTTTCAGAATCTTTCAACAAAAATCTGGAGAGATTTCAGAAGACTTGTCCGACCCTTGGGTACAATAAAAGGAGACATAGGAAACAGCGCAAAAAACGATCTATTTTTGCAAATCTTATACCTAAGTATTGTATTTGGCTAAGGATACTGAAAGGAATCGTTTATGAATTTAGAATATGTTGGAAGTTATGGACTTGCAGGATATGCCGGGATCCATTTATTTCGGCATCCAGAAACCAAACAAGGAGTTTTCATTGCGCAAGAATTGGCCAGGCTATGTGGAGCTGCTCGTACCCGGAGCCTGCCAGTGCCATCGTTGTATGCCTATCGTTTGATAGGCCAAGAGTTAGTGAATTTCAAACGTTTTTTGCTCCAGCAGCAATTGATTCAATATCAACGTTGCACCCGATTATCGTTGCTCACAGAATCAGGATTAGGTTGGATTTTAGGGCATACCCGGCATGAATCATGGGTGCGCTTAGGGACTTGGCTTGTGGCACAAATTTTGCCCAATCTTCGCTCGTATCATGCCAAATTATATTGGCAAACCCTCAAAAGCAATCATCTACAACGCGATCTCCATATTTTTATTGATCAAGGAAGATTAGGGATTTGGGAGCCTGAGCTGCATGCTCTCTTGCAAA
>JAKLHB010000525.1 GCA_022710345.1 Planctomycetota bacterium | reverse complement strand
AGGATAAAATGCCAAACTGGATTTGGATTGATTGTCAATCCAACCTAAGCATATCCATGGGCACTTCAGTCGTAGCACCTGATGAAGTATGCTTTTCCAGCCACGATATTCTAAGCCAAGTTGCTAGTCTAAGGAAATAAGCAACATATTAAAAAATAAACATAAAGCGAATAAAAAATAATAACGTATTCCGGGCAATACTAAGAGCATTTCCCTGCCGGCGAGCCGACAGTCAATTTTAGAAGAACTAGCTACGGTGC
Organism: Planctomycetota bacterium; assembly: GCA_022710345.1. Lineage (GTDB taxonomy): Bacteria > Planctomycetota > Uabimicrobiia > Uabimicrobiales > JABWCH01 > JAKLHB01. The sequence continues at coordinate 2,006 of JAKLHB010000525.1, read as the reverse complement.
TAAGATTACAAATTAAAATTGTATCAGAAGATACAATTTCTCCATAGCTATCCCTAATTGACTAGCAACTAGGGCGTTTGGAATACCCAAGCCAGCTTGGCAAAAGTCAAGCTAACCTGGCTGATTGAATCAATATTACTTCAAGCCAAAATTTTTTCAAGTATTTTTCGGCAATGTTCTAAAAAATAATATAGACTTCCATAACAGATTTGTCAACAAAAATTTTATGTGCTTCCACGTTGCTCATTTCACGAAATGAGCAATGATTGATTTTACATGGAATCTTAGTTGTTGAGTTGGATTCGATTATTTATCAAAAAATAGCAATCTATTGGCTTGAAAAAAGATAAAGCAATTTATACTGCAATAAAAGTTGCGCTATCCAAGACTCATCTATTTTTCTATCATACCTAATATTGATCTTGAATTCAAGCCAATTTTTTGATAAATTTATATTTTATAAGTGAATGTTTGCCGTATTAAAAAAAATTCGTGGATGTGGAAAAAATCTATGAATATTGCAAATTTGCCTACTATTGAAACTTTAAGCATTGCGTTGCAGAAAATCAAAGGCTTATTTTTGAGATTGCCTAGTCCAGATTACCTGATGGGATTTCAACAATGGCTCAATGATCGAATTGCGGATTGGGATAAAACTGCTCTTAGAATTGGCTTAGTTGGTATTACTTCTGCCGGTAAATCTACATTTGTCAATGCATTAGCAGGCGAAGATATTTTGCCTCGAGGTGCCCAACCTACCTCTGGGCTTTTGGTAGTGTGCAGAAAAAGCAGCCCACGTAGGCTCCAAATATTTTTCAAAAATAGCAATAAAACAGAATTTTTAGAAGATGATTGCACTCCAGAATGGGTCAAACGCTATGCAGATGAGCAAGAAAACCCTGGAAATGAGCAAAACGTAAAAGAAATACAATTGAGCCTACCCACTTTGATGATTCCAGAGCGCTATGATTTAATTGATTCGCCGGGCTTAGATGCTTTTGGCCTACAAGGGCATGAGGAATTAACGCTTCGTACCTTGGTGCCTATGGTGGATGTGGTTTTGTTTTTAACAACTACTAAATCTACAAGCGATAGAGAAAATCTAAAAGCCCTCTCTAAAATTTGCAAAGAGGCGAAACCTGTGATTGTGATTCAGACACATAAAGATGCAGTGGAGCCTCGATATGCTAAAGGAGGGAAAATTGTCGAAACTGTTGAAGAAGTCCTGTCGAAACATTACCAACGGGTGCGTCAATTGTTGGATCAAAGCATTGTTTTGAAAGATGCCTCGGTGATTCAAGTATCTTCAATTCAAGCTCTACATGCTCGTTTGGACTCGCCGGAGGCTAACCTAGAAGAAGTATCTGCATGGCAAGAAAGCGGGTTTAGCCAAATCACACACGTTTTAGCCGAACTTTATGAAAAACTATCTCAGAATATTGCGGTGAAAAGAATTGCCTTGCTGTGCAAAGAGGTACAGCAAATGATGGAACGCGTGCGCGCGGATTACAACATGGCTCGTGGTAAGTTTAAAGAAGCAGAGGAATATAAAGAAGGCGAGCTGGCAAGATTAGAAGAATTACAAAATGCTATCCCAGCAGAAAAAACCCCTGATTTCCCAGATGCTGAAGCCATCCAAAATCAAATCATTGCGATCAAAGAATATTTTTTAGCAGAATTGAGGACAAGGTCAGAATCTACCTTAGAAGCTCTTAGCATGGAAGTAAGGGATAAAATTAAAACCCTTGAAACAGAATTTTTTGCAAAAGCTGATAAAGTAGATGCCAAACTCCAGGAAATTGCAAGCAATTTAGGGATTGATGTGGATGCAATCCATGCAGATGAACAACATTACCCTTCACTGCCAGAATTGCAGCGATATGAAAGATTGGTTCAGGTACAAATGATCCACGAAGCAGGCATGGTAGGCCGAGCTAAACGCATTTTTGGAAGGATATTAAACAAAGATCAATGGGGCTATAAGGAAAAAGAAATTATCCAAACCT
>JAKLHB010000524.1 GCA_022710345.1 Planctomycetota bacterium | reverse complement strand
AAGCACTTGCATTATGCATTTTTATTGCAAGGATTGTAAAACTTGCTTTCTGTGTTACTACAGAAACCTCTGATTACAAATGCTTTAGTTTTACCTCAATATAACGAATTTTTAGGGTGTTTTCTTTTGTTCTTCTGTAAATTGCTTAACTTTAAGCTGCAGGGTTGTAGGATCTAAAGCTCGTTGCATCATATCTGCATAGCTGATGCGTTTTGCGATGAAATGCTCGAAAAGGGAGTCATCAAGCAGAATCATGCCAAACTTACGGCCTGTTTGAATAGCAGAATCAATACGGAATGTTTTATTTTCGCGAATGAGATTGGCAATTGCAGGTGTGGAAATCATGATTTCAAAAGCTGCTACTCTGCCTTGCTGGTCAATTCGTGGAATCAGCAATTGGGAGACGACTGCCACAAGTGAGCTTGCAACTTGAACACGAATTTGTTCTTGTTGTTCTTTTGGAAATGCATCAATAATACGGTCTACAGTTCTAGCAGCACCTGTGGTATGCAGGGTGCCCATGACCAAATGGCCTGTTTCTGCAGCAGTGATGGCAGCTTGAATTGTTTCTAAGTCCCTCATTTCGCCTACGAGAATTACATCTGGATCCATGCGCAATGATCTGCGCAAAGCTTCTGCAAAGCTCGGGACATCAGCGCCAATTTCACGTTGTGTGATGATTGATTTTTTGTGGGTATGATAATATTCAATAGGGTCTTCTACGGTGATTATATGATAGTCATATTCGGTATTCATAAAATCAATCATACTGGCTAATGATGTTGTTTTGCCAGAACCAGTAGGGCCGGTGACTAAAAGCATTCCTCTTGGTTTGCTCAAAAGACTCTTGATGTTGTGTGGAAGTCCTATGTCTTCTAAGGACATAATTTGGTTAGAAATTTGGCGTAATACCAACCCAACGCAGCCTTTTTGCTTGAATATAGAGACTCTAAATCGTGCTTGATCGCCAAAGCTAAATCCAAAATCTGAACCGCCAACTTGGTTGAGTTCTTGCTGTGCGCGTTCAGATGTGATACTCCGCATCAAAGCCAATGTATCTTCTGTGGCCAAGGGTGGAGTGCTTAATGCACGCAATCGGCCATGAAAACGTATAAGAGGAGGGCGACCTACTTCTAGATGAAGGTCTGACCCGCCTTTGTCCACCATTACTTGGAGTAATTGATTGATCTCGACCAAAGTAACCTCTTTTTCAAGAAAGTATTGTTAACCTTTTGCGTGGGTGACACGCAATACTTCAGCAATACTGGAATGCCCAGCTAAAACTTTCCGCACACCATCTTGTTGGAGTGGAGCCATACCTCCTGAAATTTGAGCTTCATCTCGCAATTTCATAGTAGAGGCTTGGTGGAAGGTTAATTCTCGTAATGGCGGGGACATCTCAAGAAGTTCATAGATACCCATTCTACCTCGATAGCCTTTTTGCTTGCATTCATCGCAGCCAATTGGCTTATAAATACGACTACCACGGATAGCTTCTAGTGTTAATCCTACGCTTGTTAGCTCATTTTCTGTAGGTTGATAGACTTCCTTGCATTTTGCACAGAGTCGTCGAATGAGGCGTTGCGCCATAATAGCTTGCACTGCAGATGAAACCAAGAAGGGTTTGACTCCCATATCAATCAAACGGGTGATGGCACCAGGCGCGTCATTGGTATGCAAGGTAGAGAACACCAAGTGACCTGTGAGAGCGGCTTGGATTGCAATTTCAGCGGTTTCTTGGTCACGGATTTCTCCGACTAGAACTACGTTGGGTGCCTGGCGTAACATTGCGCGTAAGATTTGCGCAAAGTTAAGTCCAATGTCATGACGTACTTGACATTGATTAATCCCAGCAATATTATATTCGACAGGGTTTTCTGCTGTGATGATTTTTACGTCGGGCCGATTGAGCTCGCTGAGAGCAGCATAAAGTGTGGTGGTTTTGCCACTTCCTGTAGGGCCTGTGACTAGGAAAATACCATTCGGGCGTTTGATAATGCGTTGGAATCGTTCGTAATCTGTTTCATGGAACCCTAAATCGTCGAGGCTAACCAGTGCTTTTTCCTTGTCCAAAATACGCATGACCACGCTTTCGCCATGGCTACAAGGCAATGCTGATACGCGCAAGTCAATATCGCGGTTTTGCAGATTCATTTTAATACGACCGTCTTGAGGGATTCTTCTTTCAGCGATATTCATGCGCGCCATGACTTTGATACGTGCTAAGATAGAACCTTGCAAGCGTTTAGGAGGAGAATCAACTTCAAAGC
>JAKLHB010000523.1 GCA_022710345.1 Planctomycetota bacterium | reverse complement strand
ATATTTTCAGCGTAACCCAATCCTAGATTTCAAGATAGAGTATTGCATTGAATCTGAACCATTGGGCACAGGCGGAGCAATCCAACAAGCACTTAGCCGAGCACAAAGTCCAGAGATATTGGTAACCAATGGCGATACCATGTTTGCTGTAGATATTCCTTGGTTTGTTGCTCAACACTACCAAATGCAAGCCGATGTTTCCATAGGACTTAAAAAGATGATCAATTTTGATCGCTATGGAGTTGTGAGCATCAATGGCCAGCAGGACATCATTGGCTTTGAAGAAAAGCGGCCACGAACAGAGGGTTATATTAATGCTGGCCTTTACCTTTTTCCTAAGAATTTATTCCAACGTTTTTCAATGCCGAATAAATTTTCTTTGGAGCAAGATTTTTTGCCAAAATTTCTGGGTCAATATCGTCTCAAAGCGTGTATTTGTGATGGTTATTTCATTGATATTGGCATCCCAGAAGATTATGCCAAGGCATGTCGTGATGCTTTTTTCCATTCCGAAAAATCTTGAAAAATTTTTGCATTTGTGGCATAATGCTTCATTATTTGATTTTCTTGAATCAATACTTTTGCTAGGGGCGAATTATGGTTCATTTGCAAAATAAGCTATGGATTTTACTTGCGCTTTTAGTCTTATGTTATACATGGGCGGATGAACAAAGCAAAGAAACACCGCCAGAAATCAAAATTCAGCAATGGCTGGAGCAATTCAACAAAGCCAATCCACAAGAAAAATCTGCGTTTGTGACAGAACTCATGAAAGCGCGGAGAGAAACCTTGGCTACCTTGGAACTTGGCTTGGCACATACAGATACTAAAATTAAGTTGGCAACTATTGAAATTTTAGGTCATCTAGGTAGCGATGCTAGCCCATTGTTCCCCACATTGACCAAGACAGCATTGCAAGATGCCCAAGCCGAAGTCCGCACAGTTGCAACTAAAATGGCACTCCGCATAGACCCCAATGCTATGCAGACATTCAGAACAGCGGCATTGCAGAGTTCGATTGCTGGCGTACGCCTTGCTGGAGTAGATGCTTTGGCACTGAGCCAATCCAAAGATGCCAAAACCATCTTGACATTGGTCCAAGTTGAAACCAAAGATAAGGATGCCAATATTCAAAATGCAGCCAAAAAAGCCTTAGATGACTTAGCAGAAGCTGCTATGCCCGGGCTTTTCTCATTGGTGCAGCATAGTGATGCAGCAGTCCGTGCATCTAGCCGAGCTCGAATTGTAAAATTAGACGATAAAGCTTTGCTTTATCTTCTTAACATGTTAAAACATAGTGATTTAAACGTGCGCAAATTGGCAATCGAAGTTTTAGGCGATATGCCAAAACAAATCGAAGCCATTGCAGAGCCGCTGTTCCAAACCGCATTTAAAGACAGAGTGAATAGTGTTCAAAATGCAGCTATCAATGCCTTGGTTCGTTTAGGAAAAAGTGCCCTGCCATTTTTGAAAAAAACATTGCAAGGGCCAGATTGGCAAGCACGTGTGTTATGCCTTAAAATCCTGGGAAATATGGGCAAAACAGCAGAACCCCTTTCTGCAGATGTAGTCGCTGCTTTCAAAGATCCCAATGAACTTGTGAAAGCAGAAGCACAGCGGGCGTATGCTAAGATTTCAGGTATTTCACAGGATAGCCAAACTCAGCTTGACAAACTCATTGCAGATCTCAGAAATCCTAACCCAATTGTACGCCGTGAAGCCATTAAAGCATTGACAAATCTTGGACCACAAGCCGGGCCTGCTGTTCCTGCATTAGCCAGCCTTTTGGAAAAAGCCCAAACTGGTGATTTGGAAACACAGCGAGCCCTTGTTCAAGCACTAGGCAAAATTGGGAAGCCAGCAATGCCAGTGCTCTCGAATGCTGCTTTAAAAAACCCAAATTACCTCATTCGTAGCGATGTTGTTACATTACTAGGCACCATCGGCGGACCAGAAGCGATCCCAGTGCTCATGCAGGCTATGAGTGATGTTCAGTGGAGAGTCCGGAAAAATGCCGTAGATGCTTTAGCCAAAATTTTGGATGCAAAAACAGCTCCCCAAGTTTTTGTAGGCTTGCAAAGCTCAGACCCTAATGTACGACAAGCTACGGCTGAACTTTTAGGGCTTTTGGGTAAAAAAGCCAGTGCTGCAAAACCTCAATTGCAGACTCTTGCAACAAAAGATGCAAGCATCTTAGTCCGGAATGCGGCGAAAGCTGCGTTGCAAAAGATTCCATAGCCAATGCAGGCATGGGCTAACAAGCTTATTGCAA
>JAKLHB010000522.1 GCA_022710345.1 Planctomycetota bacterium | reverse complement strand
TTTTCCATGTATCCAGGCCAATGGATCCAACGGATTTTCCGCCAAACATCCATGGTGCTGCTAAAATCAAGGCTTTGTCCAAATGTACGGCTGTGTTGATGTCCTGAAGTTCAGCATCTGGGATCGTGTCGGGATCGCGTTGATAATTGATTTGAATGACATCAAACCCATCGCCTAGCAATCCAATCCCCTGGACATTTTTCAGTTTGAGCATTTCAAGATCACCCATAGCCATACGTCCAATGGTTTCAATGAGCCATCCTGGCCAAACATGATCTCTTTGATACACGGTCTGATTTTCAATACCCAGGCGATAGAAATCGTGCGGGGCTTGTGTGCGTACAATCTTTTGCTTTAAAGCGCTATATTGTAAAATGGCTGAAGCTGGAATATGCTCGTGGCTGATCAGTTCTTGATTTAATTTTTGGTAGGCAGCCAAGTTCAATGGCTGATCCACAATATTTTTTTGGATGCGCTCTTCGAGGTCATGGAATGCAATGAGCCGGCCTTCTTCTCCAACGGTTTTTTTAATATCTTTGAACCCGGCGGCTCCCAAGACTTCGAGAATTTGGACACGCCTGGATTCCATCTGGTTTTTGAGCCTGGTGTATGCCCAAGCCACGTCTAAATGCATCAACCGCTCTGTGGTGGTTTGCTGGCTCAAAATAGCCTGGTATGTGCTTGGATCTAAGGCCAAAAGCGCGGCAATATCCAGAAGAGTGGCTTCTGCTCCGCGTTGTATGGTCTTTTGCGTATCCGAAGCCAATCGAATTCCTCCAGAGGCTATGATGGAAATGAGATGGCGTTCTCCAGTTTCAAGCAAATATTGATGAATGGTACGCACTGCTGAAGAAGTGGAATAAGATTGATCCTGATTTCGCACGCCATGAATGTGCAGAATATCACACTCAGCGGCTAAGAAATCTTGCACTTTACTTTGTACAGCAGGGAAACATCCTAGAATATCGTTTTCAGAAACCTCAAGATAGCCTGCAATCAAAGGCCGGCTATGGCCGAGTTGCAGGGCGGTTTGAATGATATAGGCGGTGCTAGCTTTGATATTGGCATGATGTGGCATTTCAAACACAGGCATACGCCAAAAATCATTCCACCAGCCTGGCTGTTGCCTTCCGTATTCAGGAAGCTTCATGATGTCTGCCTCAGTCAGCCATGGGACTACCACAGCAGGAAATTCTTTCCATTGTCCTTGCTTGCAGAAGAAATCATAATATTGTACCCAACGCTCAAACTGAACGACAACTAAGGTGTGAACTTCATGGGCAACTTTGATCATGGCTAATTCTAGCCTTCCCTGGCTTTCCAAGGAAATAAAGTTATAGAGCATGGGGCTTTTTAGCTTGATCTGTGGATGCGTAGAATGCTGGATGATGCCATTTTCTTCAAATTTGCAGTATCTCTCTCGTTTTCCTAAAACAACGGCCAATTCTTCATTTGGATCGCCTTCATGAAGACGGTTTTGCGCTGGCCCCACAATATGGAAATGAGAAAAACGCTCTGCATCATAGCCAATACCCGTGTGCTTATCTCCCTGGCCCATTCCAGAAACAGGGATATTGCCAGAAGAAGATTCGCGATCAATTTCTAACAAAATATCTTGAGTAACATAACGATCGCTCAATTCATTCAACTTTGGCTGGCGCTGGATGATCGTAGTGTCTCGTAGAAAATGGGCTTGCTTTTGCCAATATCGCTTTTCTTCTAAATCCACGGCATGTTCAATGAGATTGGCAATGTAGGTCCTCTTGCGCTGAATGAGCTTATTTTGCGGACAAAAATTGATGCATGCATTGCATAAAGCACAATTTTCCTCGATTAATTTGGGGATTTCACGAGGGCTGCCTTCTCGCGCTCCATAAGTACAAGCATTTCCATCTGCACACATACCACAGCGAATGCAGGTATTGGGATCAATATACAAACTGGCATACGGAAATCCACGTTGATATAAAATCCGTATTCCATGTTCCAGATGTGAGCTAGTGCCATGATGCGTTGCAGATGTATGTTCTCGATACAATGGGCTTTCTTTGACAATTTTCCAGAAGCGGTCCAGAAATTCCTTTTTCTGTGCTGGATTTAAGCCAAGTGCTTTTTGGAAACCAGGCATCTCTTCGACAAGGTCAAATAGCTTGGTCAAAGGAATATTGGTAGGACAAACCCGGGTGCAATTACCGCATCGGGTGCAGACCAAAAAGCCAAGGGCCTCTGCTTGGGATATGGATTCGCCTTTTGCCAGGCGGTTGGCTAATTTGCGCCGTGTGATCGCTG
>JAKLHB010000521.1 GCA_022710345.1 Planctomycetota bacterium | reverse complement strand
CAAATTAAATCACCTGTGATGGCATCCACACACATCAAATGGCACATCGGCCCCATGGTCACTACGTAACGGCCAGCAACAGCCGGCACTGTTCTGGAAAATCCATGATTGCGTTTCAGGGAGAGATGGTACCATCTTTTCCAAATTTCTTGGCCTGTGTCCAAAGACAAGCATCGCAAACAGTCGGCTTTTTCCTTTTCATCATAATCTATCAAATAAACACAACCATGAGCCACAGCAGGGCCTGCATGCCCTTCACCTAGATCTACAGCCCATAATTTTTTGGGTCCTTCGACTGGCCAATAGTTGGCCAACGCGACACTTTCTTGGTTAATATTGTCTGAGTTTGCCCCACGAAACTTAGGCCATTCACCAAGTATATTCGATGGTTTTCCAATGCCCTTGGCAAAATAAGAATCCAACGAGACTTCTTGCCCAGAACTGACTTTAGGCAAGCTTTGTTCGATGCGAGGTTCATGATTTAACCAGACAATTTCAGGTGTATAGGCCAGCCATTGTACAATACCCCACATCCCGACAAACAATATCACAATACTTGAAAATATAGGATAAAAATTTTGGATCAACATATCTTTCATATTCTAGCCAAATTATCAATCGTATCTTTCAAATCCATCCATTGGCAACATCATTGTATAGTTATTTTACAAATTGCTTTATTTTTATCTTTCCATGCGTGTTCCAACCGCAGCCCAGAAGAAAGTAACATGCCTTTCATCAAAATATGGCTCAAAAATCTTTTTCTCCAACAATGCTGGATAGAAATTGCAGGAGAATATGAGATTCAAAGCCAAAGCGGCAAGGTCCTTCAGCATGGAAAGAAGTTGGAAAAGAAACGGCTCCAAATTCGCTCTTCTGGCTGGACCCTAGGAGGCGACGAATTTCAAAAAGATCGGCTCCTGATCCATTTAGCTCCAGATGCGATTATCAAATTAAGCGACGTGCCATATCAGGGAGACATCATTTTGCAAATTTCTGATGATCAAAAGATCATAGCAATCAATAAAATTTCCATTGAAAATTATATTGCCAGCGTCATCCAACAACAAATTCCTCCAGAAATTTTGAATATAGCATTGCTCCAAATCCATGCAATCATGGCACGCACACAGGCGTTATTTCTTTGCCATACCGAGCAAAAAAATGCCTTTCAAATAGCCAGTGATGCTCCAGATTTCAATTACTCAGGGCTTTTAAGCCAAAGCAACCTGAGCAAAAAAGCTGTGCAATCCACGGCTGGAATGGTTCTATTATACCAAAATAATGTTTTCCAGCCAAGATATCATTTTGCTTGTGGTGGATATACAACACCAATGGAGGGTTCACCTAGTTTTTTTAGTGTTTGCTGCCCTCATTGTTTGCAAAATCAAGACTTAAGCTGGCAGAGTGCCATTTCTGCAGCAACAATTCAGCAAATTCTCTATCGAGCCAATTTGATAACCCTGCAAGAAATCAAAAGCACATCTTTAAAAATTCAAGTGTTGCAAAAAGATGAACATCAACGCGTACTTTCTATCCACTTGCAAGTTGGCAATAAAGTTTTTCATCTTTCAGGGTGGGAAATGGCAAAATTATTTCCAGATAACACATTGCCAAGTAATTATTTTACCATGAAAATGATAGACCACGGACTTATTTTTGAAGGTAGAGGCATAGGCCATGGTATGGGATTATGCCAATACGGAGCTTTTGCTTTATCAGAAAAACATTTGCCCATAGAAATACTCCAATTTTATTTTCCAGGTGCATACGTAACTCGTTTATGGAAAGAAAATTAAAGAAAATTAAAGTGTTTTATATAAGGAGAGATTCTATGCTACAAGGTAAGAATATTTTTGTTCAACTGGGGATTTCGATGATCGTATTATTTATGACAATGGCGCAAGCTCAGCTTCCGCCTGCGCCAGATACTATTTATGGCAAACTTTTTGAAGATGTACAGCTTTCTGGCATGTTTCGAGATAGCAAAACATTTTCTGATGCAATTCCACAAAAAACGCCTGCTTCCATTGTCAAAGATTATGAAGCATGGAAAGCTAGTGCGACCCCTTTTTCACTTGCAGAATTTATTGGAGCAAATTTTATTCTGCCCGCAGAACAGGTCGCGCTTGATATTCCTAAAACTGCGAATGTACAAGCACACGTGCATGGTTTATGGCCTATGCTAGAGCGATCCAGCGATAAATTGGTTTTTGGAAGCTCTTTGCTTCCTTTACCTTATGCTTATATCGTTCCTGGGGGCCGATTTCGAGAAATATACTACTGGGATTCTTACTTTAC
>JAKLHB010000520.1 GCA_022710345.1 Planctomycetota bacterium | reverse complement strand
GAAATTCAGGCATTGGGGCTTTTGCCAGAGAGTCTTTTTGAAATTTGGGACTGGGTAGGTGGCAGATTTAGTGTCACATCTGCGGTTGGAGCACTGCCTTTGTCCTTGTACCTTGGATATGATCAATTTCAAGAAATTCTCAAAGGTGCGGAATGGATGGATCAGCATTTTCAAAACACTCCATTTGCTCAGAATATTCCAGTGCTCTGTGGATTGATAGACATCTGGAACATCCATTTTCTAGGCTGCACAAGTCGTGCACTGTTGCCTTATGCACAAGGATTGGCTAGGCTGCCGGCTTACACACAACAAGGCGAGATGGAAAGCAATGGCAAATCCGTGACCCAAGATCGAGAACATCCAACGCCAGTTACTTGGCCAACTGGAGAAATCGTGTTTGGTGAGCCAGGAACCAATGGTCAGCATTCTTTTTATCAGCTTCTACATCAAGGCACCCACATCATTCCAGCAGATTTCATAGGATTCATTGAACCAGAATACCCTGTGCGCAATAGCAAAGATATCGTGAGCCATCATGAAGAATTGCTCACGAATTTCCTCGCACAGCCTGATGCCTTAGCCTTTGGTCAAGACAACCCTAACCTCCATTCCAATTTCCCAGGAAATCGGCCATCGAATGTGCTGCTATTCCGCAAATTAGACCCATTCACTGCCGGTGTCATTATTGCATGGACCGAGCATAGAATTGCGGTCAAAGGATTTATCTGGGGGCTCAATAGCTTTGACCAATTTGGTGTTGAATTGGGCAAAATGCTTGGCAAAGACATCCGGGGACGTATGGAAAGATACCATAAATCTCAAGAGCTGAACCTCACCACCCTCAACCCATCTACCCAAAAGCTATTGCAAGCCATTATGCATAAAAAGCTACCATAGAGGGTTTTGATCTATTCTACTTGTACGATAAATTCCGGCGTGTGATCCAAACAACCTCGGTTTGCTCATTGCATCACACACCGGAATCGCTTCAGCCATAAGCGCTTGGTCTGAAGATGCTAGAGTGAAAATATGTAGAAATAGAATGCAATTTTTGTATATTTTTAGTTATATGTGACTACAGCGTTCATTTATCTAGGTCAGGGTGCTACGTTGATGCGCCCAAGAAAGAGGCCCCAATTTCCATATCAATTTGGACTTTGCGGGATATTTTATGGATTGTTTAACGTATTGCACAGGAATTTATGCTGGTGTGCATCTGACATTCGCAATCATTCTCTTTGGGCTACAACCCAAATTACTCTACGCTGAGAAATGGCTATGGATGTTTGCTGCAGCAATGGTGGTCATCTCGTTTCAGCTTGTTGCTGTTTCTTGCAACTTTGCCTTCGATATGTTGAACTTGCTTGCATCTATAGCCAACAACCTGTTGCTTTATTTTGCGGCTCGCACTCTACTCAATTGGCCTCGGAAATTTTTGGCATTGGATATTTGGTCATCAAATATTCTTAAGAATCCGAAGGAGTGGAAGGATTTCCTAAGGCAAAACTTCTATCAATGGAAGAGCTTACTAAGACCGCCTAAAGATGCTTCTTTTTTATATCTGGATTATGTCTATGTTGCACTCCTGTTGTTCCTTTGCATTTTTGCTGGCTTGCAATTGGAAAAATCAAGTGATATTTTAGATGCTTGCTTAACAACCATCAGCGTGACTTATCTTTCCTGGGCATTATCTTGCAATATTGCATATCACAAGCGTTGGCTCTGTGTTTGGCTTTGGTTAGTCACAGGATTATTTATTATCTTGTATTGTGGGATCTGGGTTTTCTCTGTACCAAACATAGAAAAAATATTATCTCGGACTAGCTATGGCCTGTTGAGTATTGCTTTTTTTGTCTGTTGCTTTTCCATTATCCATGACAATCTTCGTTTAATGCCTCCCATGTATCCAGGAAGCATTGAGAAACATGTGGAGGAAGAAGGATATATTCGAATCACATACATCCTCAAGCATACAGCAAGACGTTCTAATGCGGATTATATTGTGCTCTATGTGAAGACCAACAACTTGAATTCAAACATGCGCTGGAGAGGCTGGTGGATGGATGCAACCCATGTATGGAAAGAAGAAATTGGAGAAGAAGATTGCACCGATCCATTAGTGACTGCTGTATGCACGAGCAAAATGGTTCAAAATGAGCATAATTTTCAGCCAACCTATTCTTCCCGCTTGTTTGGTCAGCAATTTACATTTCAGCAATATGCTGGAATTCCCATTGTCTATAATCATGTTGTCATTGCATGTCTTGTTTTGGGGTGGCAAAAAACTCGGCGGCCTGCGATCGTTGAATACC
>JAKLHB010000052.1:12529-18432 GCA_022710345.1 Planctomycetota bacterium | reverse complement strand
CTGAGGATTCACTGTAGAAAGCTTATGAAATCATATCGAGAATATCTTTATTTTGAGACAAAAAAGCGGCGAGATTATATCAATATTACAAGACAAGTAGAAGATGCCTTGAAAAAAAGTGGTATTCAAGAAGGATTATGCTTGGTCAATGCCATGCACATTACAGCAAGTGTGCATATCAATGATGCTGAATCTGGCTTAATCCAAGATTTTGACGATTGGCTTGAAAAATTAGCTCCGCATGATCCTGACCAATATCGGCATAACCTCACTGGTGAAGATAATGCAGATGCGCACATCAAACGCACAATCATGGGACGAGAGGTTGTCATTGCAGTGACAGATGGCAAGCTTGACTTTGGCCCTTGGGAGCAAATATACTATGCTGAATTTGACGGCCAACGCCGCAAACGAGTACTTGTTAAAATCATTGGAGAATAGCCTCCAAGTGATCATGATGCAAGGCTGTTCCGTCGCAACCTAGTCTTGTGAAGAAAGGCAATTCATATATATGGAAGATAATGCAAAGACGGCTGAATGGTTTGTACAAGTCCAGTGCATTCAAGGGCCGTTACAAGGTAAAACGTTTACGTATAGCGAGTATCAAAAAGTTACTGTTGGAAGGGATAAAAAAGCCACACTTTGCTTAGACGATAAAAAACTTTCTAAATTTCATTTTATCTTAGAAATTTTGCCAAGTGCCAGTGTCTTTCTCAAAGATTTAGGCAGCACCAACGGTACATTTGTAGGCAGTGGCACTTCATCTTCTAAAGTCACGTTGCGCAAAATTGATCAAACCAATATTGAAAATGGCGATTATATCAAAGCAGGCGATGTTTTGTTGCGTATTAGTTGGCCGCTGAAGAAGGTTGTCCAGCCGCATGTTTGTGAAAGATGCGGGGTTCAGGTTATGCTCAACAAATCAGAGGTAGAGCATGATGGAAAAATCCTTTGCCTCAAGTGCCAAGGCAAAACAGAATTTGTAGAAGGCAAACGCATTGGCCCATTTGAAGTGGTCCGCAAATTAGGTGAAGGCAATATGGGAATTGTGTATCTTGTCAAGCATAGTACACATCAACACCTCTTTGCTATCAAAATTCTCAGGCCAAATCTTACGCCAGACAAAATTCAAGTAGATCGCTTCTTACGCGAAGCAGCCTGCGGTATGCAGGCAAAGCATAAAAATATTGTGCGCCATTTCCAGGCAGGATATAGCACAGAAGGCGGATTTTTTTATATTCCCATGGAATATGTACAAGGCTTTGATTGCGACACGTATATGCAAAAGTTAAAGCGGCCGATGACTCTTGCAGAAGCAAATCCTTTGATTTGGCAATTACTGGATAGCGTGGAATATTTGCATCAATGCAAAATTGTGCATCGAGATATCAAGCCTCGAAATATCCTGCTTGCCCAAGAAGGCAATAGCTTCATCGTCAAACTTTCTGATTTTGGACTTGCCAAGAACTACGAAGAAGCAGGGCTCAGCGGCTTGACCATGACAAGCCACATTGTGGGTACTTTGAATTACCTTGCACCTGAGCAGTGTATCAATGCACGAGATGTGGATCCCAAGGCAGATATTTACTCTTTGGGTGCCACCCTCTATTTCTTTTGGGCTGCGCATCCTGTATTTTCCAATGCTGGAACCACGTTGCATCAAATGATCCAACGAATTTTATTTGAAGAGCCTCCCTCCCTGACCGAAGCTAATCCCCAAATCCCAAAGCCTATTGCTCGAATCGTGATGCAATGCTTGAGCAAAGAACCAGAAGATCGCTACCCTAATGTGACGCACCTGAAAAAAGCCTTGGAAAAGGTATTCCCACGTCAAGAAATTGCCAAATAAAAAATGGATGCCTGGGCATCCACTTAAAATTATTTGACATACCTCTACCAATTACAGCGTATGGCCTGATTTGATGACTTTTCCTTTTTTAATCACTGTGTGAACCAAATTATCCCCAAAGTGATAAGGAAGATATGCAACGCTATTACAATCCCAAATCAGCAAATCTGCTTGTTTCCCAGGAACAAGGCTGCCAACGTGCTCTTGCATTCCAATTGCACACGCGCTGTTGATGGTTGTGGCGGCAAGTGTTTCACTAGGCATCATCTTCAGGTATAGGCATGCAATGGTGAGCACAAGGGGCATGGATTGGGTCATGGAAGAGCCTGGGTTAAAGTCAGTGGCGAGCGCAACTGGAACTCCTGCATCAATCATCTTGCGGCCTGGCGCATATTTGGATGATCCTAAAAAAAATGTAGTTGCAGGCAGTAATACAGCAACGGTCCCTGACTTTTGCATATCTTGAATCCCTTTGTCAGAGATCGCCACAAGATGATCTGCGGATGTAGCGTGCATTTCTGCTGCTAGTTCGGCTCCACCTGTTGGTGTGAGCTCATCTGCATGCAGTTTTGGTAACAGCCCAAATTTTTTGCCTGCTTCTAGGATTTCGCGCGTCTCTTCAACAGTGAAGACGTGGGTTTCACAAAACACATCGCAATATTGGGCTAATTTTCGTTGCGCTACCAATGGGATCATCTCTGAAATAATTAAATCAATATATTGACGACGATTTTGGCGATATTCGTCTGGTATTTCATGTGCTCCTAGGAATGTGGGCACAATATCCAATGGAATTGTGTTTTGTAATTCTTGTAAAATTTCTAAAGATTTAATTTCCGCCTCAGTGCTTAATCCATAACCACTTTTGGCTTCAATTGTGGTTGTGCCTAAATTTAGAAAACGCCACAAATTTTTGCGTGTGAGTTCTTGAATATCGCTTTTATTGGCTTTCTGGAATCTCCGAGCACTGTTCCGGATACCACCGCCAGCTTTTGCAATATCTTGATAGGTTGCTCCTTGCACCCGCATGGCAAATTCTTGCTCTCGTGTGGCGGCAAATACTGGGTGTGTATGTGGATCCACAAATCCTGGGGTAACTAAATGGCCTTGAGCATGAATGATTTGCCTTGCTTTATATTTTTGATGAATTGCTTGCTGTGCATTTGTTTCCAGTATCTTGCCATCTTGAATTGCAATGGCTGCATCATGGACAATTCCCAATTCTTGCATTTCCAGCCCTATCCTAGGACGATTAGGGCCATTCAAAGTGGCCAATTCTTTGATTTCATCTACAATCATATCTACTTCGTGCATGATCATTTCCTTCAAGTTCAATTTTGTTCGAGCTCAAAATCTAAGTTGATTCTAAAGCATAGTTAAAAAGCCTTGGAAATAAAAAATAATGTGATGCCAATGGCCAACCCTGTGATGAAAAAACATAGTAGGGCTATAAAGTTACGTTTCATCCATGCAATGTATGGATGCCATGGAGAAGTATCCTGGGCAATTGTTTTATTACCTGAGAGTAGGGAACGAATTTCCATGGCAAAAATATTGGCATTTGGATAACGATCTTCAATTGCAAAAGACATTGCTTTTAATACCACAGCTTGTGTTGCTAAAGACACAGTTTTAACAATTTGTCGCGGCGGAGTTATTTTGCCTTCCAAGACTTTGTTGATCGTATCCATAGGTGATGCTTCCTCAAAGGGAGGAACTCCTGTAAGCAAATGATATAACGTCGCGGCTAATGAGTAAACATCACTAGGGTAGCTAATCAGCCGTATTTTGCCACTTGCTTGTTCTGGTGACATATAATCAGGAGTGCCCATAATAGTGCCCGTACGAGTTAATTTTTTAAATGCCTGATCTCGGCACGTTGCAATTCCAAAGTCCATCAAAAAAGGCCGCTGGTGTTTATCTAAGAGAATATTCGCTGGTTTAATATCTCGGTGAACAATTTGGGCCCGGTGTGCACAGCCAACGCCTAAAGCAATTTTTTCAATAATTTCCAATGCTTTTTTTTCCGGAAAAGGCTGGCGATTTTCCAAAATTTTATCCAAGGTTTGCCCTTCAATATAATCCATTGTATAATAGGGGCAACCATTATATGAACCAACTTCATGGATTCCAACAATATTTGGATGATGTAATTGAGAAGCCAACTCAATTTCTCGAAAAAAACGCATGGTGTTTTCTTCTTGATCAGTCTCATCTTGACTTGGCAGCAATAATTTTAATGCCAGGGGAAAATCCAATTCTGGATGTTTTACTTGATAGACAACGCCCATACCTCCCCGCCCTAATTCTGCCAGGATGGTATAATTACCTAATGTTGTTGTCACAGGCCGTGATATTTTTTTTAATCCTACTGATTTTTTCTTAGGTTTATTCTTTTGTAAATCCCCTGCGGGTGGTAAAATATTACCGCATTTGCTACAAAAATATATCTGTTGTTCTTGATAATCCCTGATTTGATTCTTTTCTGAGCAAGCCGGGCAACTTAAGGTAGTGGGTTTAGGCTCCCAAAGTTTTTGGATTGCAAGAACTTGTTGCGCAGAAAGTAATCGTTTCTGCAGCAATATTTCATGAAGTGGCTGGCCAGGCCTCTCCAGGGCAATTTTCATACATTCTTGAAGTTGGGATGGATTAAGCCAAGCATTCATCAAGCATTGCTGGGCAGTGAATAAATCCATATCTGCCATTTGCATGACCTTTTCTAAAAGCTGAATGGATTGACCAAACTCTTTACACCACGGATTCAGATGGATGCACACAGATAAAAAAATAGAGAGAGCACAAAAATTTGTTTCAAACATGAAGAAACAGTCGTTGAACAACAGCAAATATCTTAGCCACAAAGTGGCGTAACATACTTACCCAGGAATCCTGGGAAGCTTCGCATAATGGTAACTTATTTTGATTCTTTTGTCAAGAGCGCCTTTCTTCAAGCAAAAAGAGGTTTTGGCGCGTGGAGAATTTTTGAATGAAAAAACGATTCTTTTCTGGTATCCAACCAACTGGTGAAATTCATATTGGCAATTATCTAGGGGCAATCCAACGTTGGGTTGAATTGGCGAACAATCCTGAATACGAAGGAATTCTCAGTATTGTGGATTATCATGCCATGACTATGCCTTATGAAGCCAAAGAACTTACGGCTAAAATTAAAGAAGCAGCCACCATGATCATGGCTTGTGGAATCCAACCCCATAATTCAATTCTTTTTATCCAAAGCCATGTGCCAGAACATACAGAGCTTGCGTGGATTTTTAACTGCAATTGCACGATGGGAGAACTTAGCCGGATGACCCAATTTAAGGATAAATCTCAAGATAGAGGAGAATCCGTCTGGGCAGGCCTTTTTACTTACCCTGTTTTGCAAGCCGCTGACATTCTTTTGTACAAAGCGCAATACGTCCCAGTTGGGGAGGATCAACTCCAACATTTGGAACTTTCACGGGATATTGCGCGTAGATTTAATGCACGATTTGGCGAAGTTTTTCCAGAGCCGCAAGCCCTTCTAGGCGAAGCACGTCGGGTATTAGGCATTGATGGAGATAAAAAAATGTCTAAAAGCCTTGGCAACACTATTTCACTCTCAGAATCCAGCCAGGAAATTTGGAAAAAATTATCCACAGCCAAAACAGATGAACGGCGAAAACGCCGCCAAGACCCAGGTATTCCTACAGACTGCAATATTTTTACATCCTATCATCGTTATTTCACAGGCAAAGAAGAGCTAGCCACCATTGATAGAGAATGCCGTTGCGCAGGCATTGGATGCATGGATTGCAAGAAAATTTTAGCAAAAAATATGGAAACTATCTTGAGTCCTATACGAGAAAAATATTATGAACTCAAAAAAGATTTTTCTGCTGTAGAACAATTTTTAAATGCCTCTGCCTTGAGATGCCATAGTATTGCTCAAGAAACTATGACTGAAGTGCGCAAAAAAATTGGTATTCGATGGTAATCAGAGGTTTCTGTAGTAACACAGAAAGCAAGTTTTACAATCCTTGCAATAAAAATGTATAATGCAAGTGCTTTATAT
>JAKLHB010000052.1:0-12453 GCA_022710345.1 Planctomycetota bacterium | reverse complement strand
GTGTTTTTTGCCGCGAAGCGGCTTGGGGATAAAGCCTGGGGTTTCTAACCCCAGGTGGAGATGTATCTTTCAGTGCCCTAAAGGGGCACCGGAAACTTTCTATAGGTATGAATTGTCTAGCATTTGTTGACGATTTTCACATGCGAAATTTCTCTATTATCTTCAAAACAAAACACTTGCATTTCGAAATTTTGATCTCATGCACGTGCCATCCTATTTTTGGCTGGTTACGGAAACGTCTGGTAATGCATGGCATAACAAGTCTCTGAATGCTAATTAAAAAGAAGGGAAGTGCTAACGACTTGAGCCCGCATGAATTATATTCCCAAAATATGCGGGCATAACAGCTAGCAACTTTGGCAAGACATGCCATAATATTATGGCGAATGTGTTGCTTAAGCCAAATCCATTGAGGATGGCTAATGCTTTACGCATGCCACAATCTTGCAGCCGCAGCTCGTTACAGGCATTGCGGCTATGGATGATTGCGTAGGCAAGAATGCAATTGCCAAGAATGCAATTGCTTTGATGCTAACTTAGCCACATTGTGCTTAAGCTTGCGATGCAGCGGTCGCTGCATCGTTTTTCAAGATTTGAAAAGTTTTGATCATTTGGGGGAGTGCCATTGTCCATCCGCAAGCTTTTTTTCTTAATCTATACGATGTGTATTGCATTGTCGTTTCTGCTAGCCTTCTTAATTATCCAACGTGATGGAGTATTTTTTAATCCACCGCAATTATATTACATCATTTTATTAGCCATAGCGATTTTGTTGATTGGAATTTTGGTTACTGTGGCAATTCTGCATCGTTTGGTAATCACTCCTATTTTAAACGGCATGCGAATCGTTCAAGCACTGATGGCTGGAGACCAGCAAAAACGTTGGCACATATCGGCCCAAAATGAATTGGGGACCTTAGCAGGGATGTTCAATGAATTGCTAGACTTAAAGCAACAAAAAACATACGCACTGAAAAAAAAATATCTCGAACTACGGCGACTCCATGCCCAAATTCTAGAACATACCAAGATTCAGAAAGAGTTGATCGTCCATCAAGATGAACTCAAGAAAATGGTTTTAAACCAAAGTCGAGAATTGCAAATTGCTAAAGAAGGCGTTGCTAAAGCAGACCGCCTAAAAAGCTTACTCTTAGCTACAGCAAGTCATGAATTAAGGACCCCTATAGCAGCAATGATTTCCACGGCAGAGTTGCTATTAAAAACGCATTTAGACTCAGAACAACATTATCATTTGGATATCATTCGTGAAACAGGACGACATGTACTTAGGATTCTGGGGGACATTTTGGATTTATCCAAAATTGAAGCAGGAAAATTACAATTAGAAAAACGCAATTTTGATTTGAACAACTTGATCCAGCGTACGATACGCAGCTTGCTCATCCAAGCAAAAGCAAAATCTTTGTTTTTGCAATATCATATTGCTGAAAATACGCCAACATTGTTACTAGGAGATGCGTTTCGACTTCAGCAAATCTTAATGAACTTGATTGCCAATGCCATTAAATTTACAGAACGTGGAGGTATTACTGTTGAAGTTGCAGGAATTGATCTCCAACAGTTTACATTACCCCCTGAAAAATCAAAACCTATGTATACTGATGGCCAACCTATCCTTTTTTCAGTTCAAGATACAGGGATTGGCATCGAAGAAGAAAAGCAAAAGAGGCTTTTTGACACATTCTACCAAGGAAATACGATCACTCAATATGGCGGCACTGGCCTAGGCCTTTCTATTTGCCGAAAATTGATAGATTTGATGGGCGGAGCAATCTGGGTGGAAAGCGAGGTTGGCTTTGGAAGTAAATTTTGCTTTTTGGTATGTTTACCGCGAGGCGGACCAAATAAAACAGCGACAAACGCTAAAATGATTGCCAGCCGTATGTCCCCCAATACCACACGCAGGGTAAAACTCCAGCCCACAAGTTTAGATATTCTTTTGGCTGAAGATAACCCCACCAATTTACAAATCACTTTGAAAGTTTTGGAAAAATTAGGTCATAATATTCATACAGTGCAAAACGGTAAAGAAGTTTTGGAAGAACTCAATAAAAATGTTTATCATTTAGTGCTCATGGATTTAGAAATGCCAGAAATGGATGGATTAGAAACCACTCAGCAAATCCGTGTAGGAAAAGCAGGTACCCAAAACCAAAAGATACCTATTTTAGGCATCACTGCTCATACTTTAGAAGAAGTATATGATAAATGTATGATGGCTGGCATGACCGATTTAGTGATTCGGCCCATTGATTTTGTTGCTTTGGACAATTTGATTGAGAAATACACAGCCTCCAAAACTAGTCCTTGGGAAAATCCACTTGAGCCGCAAGTGATTGTTCCAATGACAACGCCCATTGGAACAAACTTGGAATCGCATGATAAATTAGATGACTTGCTTGATATGAAAGAAGCACTGCGACGATTAGGGGGCGAGCCGCAGTTGCTGCAAGCCATGTTTCAAGATTTTTTAAGGCTCTTTCCAGAAAGAATGAGCCTATTAAAACAAGCCATTGAAGATCAAAATTTTGAACAAATTTTTTCCCACGCACACACAATCAAAGGCACAACTAGCCAAATTGGAGCCAAAGCGAGCACTAAAATTGCAGCGGCTATAGAGCAAGCTGCCAATATGCGAGATATGAAAGAAATTCCACCTTTGTTGCAACAATTGGAGGCAGACATCAGCCGAGTGATTGAGGCTATTCAAAAAAATGAAAATCCAAACATCGTTCACTAATTGTATGGGCTGTGATTTACCAATTATCATGGCCCCAATGTTTCTAGTCAGCAACATCGCTATGGTAGTTGCTGGCAGCGAACACGGTATTATTGGCTCATTTCCTGCATTGAATGCCCGGCCCGTGGATACCTTGAGGGATTGGTTGCAAGAAATCCAAAATCGAACAAATAAGCCTTATGCTGTCAATTTAGTTGTCCATCGCTCTAATCCATATTATGCTCAGCAGCTTAAAATTTGTTTAGAAAAAAAAGTACCTATGATCATTGCCTCATTAGGAGATCCTGCAGAGGTGATTCGTGAAGCCCATCAAATTGGCACCAAAGTATTCTGCGATGTCGTGAATCTGGAACATGCGCAAAAAGCAGTGTCTAAAGGGGCCGATGGGTTGATCGCTGTTGCAAGTGGTGCTGGTGGACACGCAGGAAATATTTCTCCATTTGTGCTCATTCCGTATTTGCTTCAATATGTCTCTGTTCCAATTTTGGCTGCTGGAGGAATTGGCAATGGAGCGACACTAGCGGCAGCCCTTGCATTAGGCTCAAGTGGGGTTTCTATGGGCACGCGATTCATTGCTAGCCAAGAATGTGGAGTCACTGAAGATTATAAAAATGCCATTGTTCATTCCGGGCCAGAAGACATTGTCACTACATATAAACTCGATGGCGTTCCAGCGAACGTGATTCATACTCCATACGTAAAAAAAATAGGAACTGAACTGAATTGGATGGAACGCTGGCTACTCCACCATCGCCAATTTCGTGCTTGGATCCTGCGGCTGCGTGCATGGAAAAGTTTTAAAATGTTGCAGCAAGCCATAGAAAAGCCAACATGGAAGCAAGTTTGGGGTGCTGGCCAAACTGTTGGAATCATTCAAGAAATTGCTCCTATTCCTAGCATAATCGCCCAAATCCAGCAAGAATACATAGCTGCAATTCAACAGTTACCCCATAATCTTTTGTAACGCAAAGGCCGTTTTCAATATAATGGGGGAGCTTTATAAAACTAGCCTGTATCAATTCAACCGCGCCCAAAAAACTGGTCAGCAAAGGTTATTTTATAGCATTTCTTTTGAGAAAGAAAAACTATGGCCAACATACAAATTAAACCTGGGATTGTTCGTGAAATAGATATCCACAAACAGAGAATCTTGGTAGAATTATGCCCTAATACATTAGGAGGCTGCGGGGAATCCTGCAACTGTAGCAGTTTGGCATTGAGTGGCAAGCCGCGTGGTGCCAAAGTTTGGATTCCATTCAATTCACAACGCGCTTTGAAAATCAATGATGCTGTGATGGTGCGCGCAGCATTGCCATCTCCCTATTTGGCAATTTTGCTGGTTTTTGTAATGCCCATTATCTCTCTTTTATTTGGGGCATTTTTAGGAGATGCCCTTGCCAAACAGTACGATTTATTATCTCACCAAACATTGTTGACTGCTGGCTGTGCATTGGGAGTTTTCATGCTTGCACTGGTTTTAGCCGTTGTTTTTGATCATTGGTATCGAAAGGTTCATCCAGTATTCACATTGATTTCTCCTCAACAAAGCTATGCTCTTGGCGATGGCTCTAACGTGGCTTTTGAAGATGTTCCTACAGTGACTGATCTGTTCGTAGAGGGCACAGATTCATCTTCGTCAGATTCGTCAGATTCGTCAGACTAATAGAGATTGCTATGCAATTCATCAAGCAAAATAAATTCAAAATATTCATTGTTTTTTTCATTTTACTAGCGGTTGTGATCCCTGCTTCCTTTTTTGCTAAAGAATCTGAAGAAGTCCAGCTCGAACGACAAAAGCATTTATGCTGGTTTGCACTAAAACGCATAGGAGTTGCTTTGCTACAATACGCAGAAAAGGAGGGACAAGGAGCTTTCCCACCTGATTTAGAAACCCTTATCCAAAAAAAATATCTGGATGATGCTGCGATTTTGCATTGCAAAGCCATGCCAGATGCTGGATATACATATATTCCTGGACTACGATTGGACATGCCTGGCAATATTCCACTCATTGTAGAAACGAATGCCCCGCATTGGGTCATGTTGAGCGCAAGTTCCAAAGAACGTCGGGGATTTGTCTTATTTTCTGACTTCAGTGTTTTTTTAGCAATCCCACGTAGACAAGAAAAAAGAGTGATTCAAGAAGCAAAAGAGGCTGTTGCATTAACACAGTCCAACGACACATCAAAATTGGTGCAGATCTTACAGATGTCGAGTACAAATGAGCGAGTCAAAGCAATGGCTTTATGGAAACTTCGCGCATTAAACCATACTGGAGATTGGAATGTCATTGTTGGATGTCTTTCTTCTAGATCTGGTGAAGTGAGCCGCCAAGCTGCCCTTTTATTATGGCAAAAAGATCGGCAGCAAAGTTTACCCACGATTCAACGAGCGATGCTACAGGACAATTATTTCATTCGTAAAAATACATGGGCTACAATTTTTCCAGAATATATTCATGACATCCGTTTTATTTCGCCAGACCTAGGGCATCAGGCTCTCCTAGAGTATGTGAAAAGAACAAAATAGTAAAGGGGATTGACATGCGCTATCTTTTGATTCTCCTGGTTGTGATTGTGCTATTTTGGGTGACAGTGGGAAGTTTGGCCAAAGCCATGCCTGCTGAATTGAATTGGCTACAACTTTGGATGGAGTATTTTTTAGCCAGCTTGCAAAGCGTGCTTAGCGTGCTTTGGGATAATGCATTAGCTATTTCTTTAGGGCTTATTTTTTTGAGCGCACTTGTAGGCTTTTGGACCAGGACTAAAACCGTAGATCACTGTTTGAAAGATTTTATGGGCTATCCTGGGCTGCTGGAATTAAAAAATGGATATAAAATTCAAGGGAAAATGCATATCTATAGCACTGGGATTGAATTGGTTTATAGCTCATCCCAGGAATCAGAATTAGATGGCCAAAGCTATATTTGCTATAAAAGCGAATATCCCAACATCGCTACACTCCAGCGATTGGTGACAACCTTAGCACCAGAGCAACATAAAAAAAGAAATCAAGAACTCTATCGCACGCAGCATCCTAGTTTAGGATGGAAAATGCACCGTGGATTTTGCAATCTGCTGGGCATGTTTCGAGACGCTTTTGTGCAATCTATAGCCATGATCTTAGGCCAAGCAAAAAAGAATATTGTTGTTGCTCCCTTGATCACACAACACGAAAAAAACATTGCCACATTGGGTAATGAGCTCATTGGATATGCTGGAAATGCATACGATCCAATTTTGGAAAAATACCTGGGCTGTGCCGTTGTTCTTGAAGTTACCAAAGGAGAGCAAAGAGAAAAATATGCAGGTATTTTCAAAGAATACAGCAGTGATTTTTTAGAAATCTTGAATATTGTCCAAAATGATAATGTAGTAGATTGGATTGTTCCGCGGAGTCATGCTGTGATTCGCCATGCTGGAACCATTAAAAAATAGGATCCTTTTACGGTGATCAAGATATGGATTACCAAAAAATTACTTTTCCCGATGATATCTTAGCTGATATTCTATTGCGTAATGGCTATATTAGCCAAGTGCAATTGCAAGAATCCATGCAGGTGCAGGAAAAATTAAAGAAAAATAGCATTTCGAAAACTTTGCCAGAAATATTCATGTATAAAGAGATTTTTTCTTCAGAAGAAATGGCAAAACTAGAAAAATTTTTAGTATTTTTGCAACTACGGCTTCATAGTGTGATTTTAGGACAGATGGCCATTGCCAATCAAACCTTGGGGCAGACTGAACTGGAAAGAGCATTGATCACACAGCGAGCTATTTTTCTCCTAAAGGACAAGCTGGTCCCTTTAGACACCATCCTTCTTCTAAAGGAAAAAATCACCCCAGAACAACAGCAAACATTGACCAAATCTCTGGATTCATTGACGCAAGACGAATATAAAAAGCTTATTCTGCCAGCTTTACCTTATTTTTTAGAAGAAGACCATCGTGCACAAGAATGGCGTAGCGCGCATCTTCAAGGTATTGTGGGTATCAAATATACCAAGGCAATGCCCAAAATGTCCTGGACCCAACGAGGACTTTCATGGTTTTTCAAATCCAATCCTCGTGGCCCTAAAAACATAGAGGCCGAAGATGCTCCCGCAGCCCCACCTGCTATACCGCCTAGCCGTCTGGAACAACAGGCAAAAGCAGAGCCAATTTTAGAAAAAGTACCTGCTTCAAAGCCAGGTATGATTCTCGTGCCTCGTGCAGAGCCAAAAGATGTGTTGTCAGATATTCAGCAAACCAGTGCTTTTGCCATAGAGCAATCTTCTTCCAAAGATCCAAAGCACACGACAACACGAATTGCCTTTGTGATCACGGCTCTTTTGTGCATTGTCTTATGCATTATAGCCTGGTTGGCTAGCCCTACTTCTTTGAAAATTGCACAAGAAATTACATCATTGATTGGCAATCAAAAATATACCGAAGCTGAGGCTAAATGCAGGGAATTTTTGCAAGCATACCCATCAGATAGC
Organism: Planctomycetota bacterium; assembly: GCA_022710345.1. GTDB lineage: Bacteria > Planctomycetota > Uabimicrobiia > Uabimicrobiales > JABWCH01 > JAKLHB01. The sequence goes on along the minus strand of JAKLHB010000052.1, from coordinate 5,212 downwards.
CGTAAGAATCAGGTTTTGCAGCAATTGCAAGAAATTCTGCTCATTCGATCTGATATTGCATATCGTCAACAAAAATGGAACGAAGCTCTACAATTTTTAAATGATGCAGAATCATTGCAGCCAAATAGCGAAGTTGCAACCAAAATACGTCCATTAAAAGAAGAAATCCAGGTACAAAAAGCCAAAGCAGACTATGAGCAGCAATGGCAAGCCAAATTAGCCCAATTTGAGACATCTTTGGATGAAAAAAGATTTGCACAAGCACGGTATCTATTGTCTTGGTTTCAAGCATCTCAAACAGAAGCCAACAGAAGTCAGATCAAAAGGCTTGCGGCTTCTTTACTGGAAACAGAGCAGCAATTTCGCTGGTCCCAATATACCTATTTCCCAGCCTCTTCATTAGGCGAAATGCCTCCACCTTGGACAATAGCAAAAAAGCCTGATGCACCCAGCCCAGATCGTTTAGTGATCGAGGGTGCCCGTGCTCAATATGAATATGCAGAGAGCAGTGGCTTATTTTTTTCTATTGTATCCGGCCATTTATATGCGCTTTCTGCTGCCAATGGAGATATTTTATGGGTCGAAGCCCTGGGCCAAAGCGCTACATATCCACCTTTATTTTTAGCCGGTCCTCAAGAATATGCGAATGTGGCTTTGATTGAAAGAGTGCTTGTGGTTTGCCCCACACGCAATTCACTCAAACTTCTCATCGCTAAAACAGGAGCATTGGATTGGGAAACCATTTTGCCAGGTATCATTGGCACAGGACCTATGGTTTATCGAGGAAAAATTTACATAGGCTGCCTCAATGGCCTGTGCTATCAATTGGATGCCGTAACCGGTACCATCGAAGGTGCGTATGGAACTGTGCACAATGCCATTAATATCGCGGCTGTGGATAGAAAAAAGAAGCTTTTGTATATCCCAACTCAAGATAAAATTGTCGGATTCCACTTAGTCCAAAGCAAAGTCTCTGTATTATTGGATACACCTCCTCATTTTACAGGCCATATCATCCCATTATTTCCCTATATCATTCTTGTGAGTAGCAAAGATGATGTTACCACGATTTATTTTTATGTGCTTGAAGAATCAGGAGAGCAATTCACAGTTCGGTTAGGAAAACAGACACAATTACCCGGAACTTTAACACAAGCCCCAGTTCTAGCCGGTGGCCTTTTAGCATGCGCCACAGATACAAATTTAGCTGTGTATGGGATCCACCCAACAAACACCAAAGAAATCTTTTTTCCATTAGGAAATCCAATTATCCTACCTGACAAAGGCAAAGTATTTTTGCAATTCACGAATTTGATGCGGAACCTATTGGTCATTCAGAAAAAAGTCATCCAGTATGAAATCCCTGATTTTACTAAGTCAAGTTCACCTGAATTGACCAAAACATTGGATTTAAATTTACCTAAAATCACGGATCAAGATTTGTTCGTAGATTTACCTTTAATGCGATGTGGAAACCTATGGGCATGGATGCAAAAAAGCTCAAATGCTGAATATCAACAGTTGATTTGCGTCCGGGTCGAGAACAAAATAACCGCTGTATGGCAGCGACAAATTGCGCCTTTGGTCGCCAAAGACCCTGTGACTACGCCAGATGGCCGCTCTTTTTGGGTTGCCAAAGATGGTTCTTTGCACGAACTTGTGCTGCTCGAAGATCAATCTATTGTTTATCGCCGTATGAATCCTGGAATTCCTACGATAAATCCTAGTATTAGCTTTATTCCAGAAGGAGATGGCTATTTAGTCTGGAGCGATCAAAAAATCTATGTACTCGATGCTATCACAGGTTGGCCTATTGACTGGCAGCCCGAAATTCCTTTGATTGGAGAATTAGGATTGCCATTTTATAACCAAGGCAGTATTTTTGTAAGCTGTGGAAGCAGCTTATTTGCACTTTCTTGGAAAACTGGGCAAAAAACATACCTCGAATATGCAGGTTTCAGAGGAAAGCCATTTTTATCACCGCTTGTTTTGCATCAAAATTCACTTTGGATTGGAAATGAAAATGGCCAGTTGTATCAATTAGAGCTGGCGAATAGCCAAACTATGCCCTTTTTGAAAGAAACCTGGAATTGGAAAACCCAAGGCCCAATTCGAGGCGCGCCTTTGCTACATAAAGGCTCATTGTACATAGGATCAGGCGATGGAAATCTTTATGCCATAGATTGGAACACCAAAAAATTACAATGGCAATTTTCTACCAATGGCCCTATTTGTACCAAAATTCAAGCCGATGAAGACCGCGTTTATATAGGCTCTGAAGACCGCTGTTTGTATGCCTTATCTCAAAATTCCGGCCAATTGCTCTGGAAAAAATCCTTTTTAGGCAAGTTCAAAGCAGCCCCAATCTTAGCAAACCAAAAACTCTACGCCGCTACCCTTGCAGGCGAATTTCAAACTCTAGACCCTAGCACAGGCAACATTCTTTCTGAATGGCAATTTCCATCCCCTATCCTAAGCAGCCCCATCACCCTTGGCCCTCATGTTTGGGTCGCCGGCACAGATGGCTTTTTATATCGAATCCAACCATAGCCAAGCGCATCCAGCCGCTTCAGAACAAAGGCGGCATTTCGTGAAATTGAAAGGAGAACTCTCGTATAAGATTGCACTGCAGCAAAGTTTTTTGCCGCGAAGCGGTTTGGGAATAAAGCCTGGGGTTTCTAACCCCAGGCTATGTCGACTCTTATCGTGTCCTGAAGGGACACCGGAAAACTTGGCATTCTATCAAAGAGAACTTTTATTTCCAAGCGAATTTTTTTTGATTGATACAGATTAAGGATCTTTTTTTAGTATATTCTAGCATAATAAGTTAGAATTTCCGAAAATCCACGAAAGTGTCATGCTCAACGCGGTGGCCAGCAAAACTCAAAAGATTGAGATACATCTCATCGAGTTTCTGAGTGCTGACATCAGGCCTCGCTGCAAACGAGTAGGAGCCTTGCCGCTACCTTTCAAAAAAATAGAAAAAAAAATGGGCTTTGCCAGTTTCAAAACTAGCAAAGCCCATCTATAAAGGAGTAAAACATTTTTTCTAATGTTACGCTACAAAGCTCTGTTCTATTGGCATTTTGCGTACAATTCACTGAATTTTGCGGTGAATTGTTTGCCGCCCATGGTCTTTTGCTGCATGCGTAAAAGATCAATGGCGCTGCGGACTAATGTGTTTTCGCCTTGGAGGTGCATGAGATAGAGTTGGCGGTATTTGGCCTGCCACCAGGCTGGGTTATCATAATTGCCAAATGGGACTTGGGGATTTTGGTACGGGGAAAGGTTCTCAACCAGTCGAGATGCGCTGCTATAGCCTACATAAATACAAGCACGTTGGATTCGTTGGAGCATCACTTCTGGAGATAAGCTGGCCCATGTTGATGTTGTGATGTCTGCGGGGAATTCTTTGCTTAAGATTTCTAAGTACTTTTTTTCATACATGGCGATGAGTTCTTGAGTGGCAGTGGGTGAGCTTTGCTTGGCTTGCTTGTCTTGTTCCCAAGTCTTGCTCAATTGTTTTTCGGTTTCATCGCTCCATTTTTCAGCGTGGATCCAGGCCACAGTTTTGAGCAGTGCTATGTATTTTTCATACATGGCCTGGCTGCTGAGGTTATAGCGTGTAAAGTTTTTGAGTTCATCTTGAATATCCCGGCCTATGTATTTGAGCAAAAAATCGCTGGTTTCTTTGGGCTTGGAAAGCGAAGTCTCTTGGCTGATTCCCAAAAGAATTTCAGTGAGTGTGTCCAAATATTGGGGGTCTTCGCGATTGGTCGTAGGCTTGTCAAGTCCCCGCGGCCCGCTTTCTTTTTTTCGCTGTTCCTCACGTTGGTCTTTATCTTGATGAAACAATGGGTACATCCATTGCATTGCTTTTTCCCATTGCTTCAAGCATGCTGCGCATTGAGCCAATTTCCATTGGATATCTTTGCTCATGGTAGGGCTTTGCTTGTGGGCCTGTTCAAAGAACGACATTGCCTGGCGATACTGCTCGGTCGCATCTACCTCTTCTACCTCGAGGGATTGGGCTAAGGTAAAGAACTTGGTTCCTACCCAAACATAGAAACTAGGCTCTTTAGATGGTTTATGGCCAAGCCATTTGCCCAAATATTGAGCGCTTCTCTTCAATGCTTCCATCCATGCACGCTGCAATTGAGCTTTTTGTTGGGTTTTAGTTGCTTTGGTCAATTGGAGGTTGAGCTGCTCTGCTTGGCTTTCATATTGCACGCCAAGCAAATAGCAGTTGAAACTTTGGTAATTGCTAAAAAAGGAGGCAGAAACTTTACCTTTGAGTTCTTCGATTTCCAAAACCAATGTTTCGGCTTCTTCTAATGCGAAACGCCTGTAGAAGCTGCCAAACACCAATTCTTCTAATGCGAAACGCCTGTAGAAGCTGCCAAATCCCAAACTCGAGATTTCCAAAACCAATGTTTCGGCTTCTTCTAATGCATTTTGTTCCAACTTGATTTTGGCCAAAAAATAAGTGGCTGTGGCGTATAATTCTGTTTGCTGCCTAAACTCTGCGCGTATTTGTTTCAGGCATTCGATGGCACGCTGTGTTTCACCTTGCAGGAGATAAGTTTTGAATAAATAATAGCAGCACAAGCCCAATGCTTCTTGCCGCCGCGCAATGCGTTGGGTAGCAATGCTTGGAATCGGTGTTAGAGCTGCATACGCTTGATATTCTAACAAGATTTGCTTGGCTTTTTCTAAATATTGCAAAGCAGCAGGAGGAAGTGGACTAGGATTGCTTTCCGTACCAGAGCTTTTGGAGAAGACTTCGGCTGCTCTATAGTAACAACGCGCCACATACACGCGCGATGGATCGTATTGATCAGCTTCAGCCTGAACCAGTTGATATGTGCTAGCAGCTTGCATCAATTTTTCTGCAGCCGCCTGTGCTGACTCAATGCCGTCTGCTTCTTTTTCTTGTTCACGAGCCTGATCGTATGTGAGATTCAGTGCATAACTTGAAGTTTGCCAATATTTTGTAAGATAGGCAAGCATATCATTGGCTGCTTTTAATTCTTGGGAATTGCCGCTGAGTTTATAGCTTTCTTGAAAGCTGCGGTATGCCCAATACGCTGCTTTGTCGCCAAGTGGTGTCCGTTCTTCTTGCGTGCCGGTCAAGGTCAGTTTTTGATATTGGCCATATTCTTGTGCCAATCTCTGATACACCATTCCAGCCTCTCGATATAGCCCTAAGACC